>CALLST010000130.1:0-11556 GCA_938011875.1 uncultured Collinsella sp.
GCGCAGATCGGGCGGAATGACCGGGATGACGTCCAGGATCATGTTCGCGGGGCTGTTGCCGCCCTTCAGGAAGGCGTCAACGACCTCGAGGCGCTTGACGGCCTTCTCGCGCTTCTGCTTCTGGGAATCCTCGTCGGCGATGATGGCCTTGAGCTTCTCGGCCTCGGAGGGGAGGTCGATGGCAGCGAGCAGGTCGCGGACGGCCTCGGCACCCATACCACCCTTGAAGTACATGGAGTAGTAACGGGTCATCTCGCGGAACAGCGGCTCATCGGAGATGAGGTCGCGCTCGGTGAGCTTCATGAAGGCGTTGAAGGCGTCCGTGCGGAGCTGCTTCTCGTCCTTGCACTCTTCCTCGATGTCGACGATGCCAGAGGCGATCTCCTCGGGGGTCAGCGGCTCCTCGTCGGAGAACTCGTCAAAGTTCTCGGGGTTGCCCTGCTCCTTGAGGGACTCGATCTGGCGGGCGCACTCGGCATCGATCTCTTCCAGATCGGCGGCGAGCTCCTCGCGCAGGTCGTCAGCGTCGGCCTCGCGAGCCTCGTAGTCGACCTCGGTGATGATGTAGCTGGCAAAGTACAGAACCTTCTCGAGGTCCTTGGACTTGATGTCGAGCATACGGCTCATCGGGAAGCTCGTGGGGCTCTTGAAGTACCAGATGTGGGACACGGGAGCGGCGAGCTCGATGTGACCCATGCGCTCGCGACGAACCTTGGCCGAGGTGACCTCGACGCCGCAGCGCTCGCAGACGATGCCCTTAAAGCGGATGCCCTTGTACTTGCCGCAGGAGCACTCCCAGTCCTTGGCGGGACCGAAGATCTTCTCGCAGAACAGGCCGTCCTTCTCGGGCTTGAGGGTACGGTAATTGATGGTCTCCGGCTTCTTGACCTCACCGTGCGACCAGGAACGGATCTGGTCGGCGGAGGCAAGGGAGATCTTTACCGAGTCAAAATCAGTAGCTTCGAAATCTGCCACAGTCAACTACTCCTTATCAGTGGTCGTGGCGGCGACAGCCTCGGGTGCCTCGGCGGTCTCGGCATCCTGGGCCTCGACGTCGGTGTCAACGCCGGCGAGCGCAGCCAGGTCGTCGAGAGCAGAGGTCTCCTCGGCGGTCACAGGGGCGGAGGCGTCCTCGTCGGCATCGTGCATGGGCTCGATGTCCAGTGCGAGGGAACGGATCTCCTTGACGAGAACCTTGAAGGACTCGGGGATACCCGGAACCGGGACGTTCTCGCCCTTGACGATGGACTCGTAGGTCTTGACGCGGCCCACGGTATCGTCGGACTTGACGGTCAGGATCTCCTGCAGGACGTTGGCAGCACCGTATGCGTACAGTGCCCAAACTTCCATCTCGCCGAAGCGCTGGCCGCCGAACTGAGCCTTGCCGCCCAGCGGTTGCTGGGTAACCAGGCTGTAAGGGCCGGTCGAACGGGCGTGGATCTTGTCGTCGACCATGTGGCCGAGCTTGAGGATGTAGGACGTACCCACGGTAATGGGCTCGCGGAACTCCTCGCCGGTGCGGCCGTCGAACAGGCGGGTCTTGCCGCGCTCGTCAAGCTGGGTGACGAACTCGGGGCGCATGTGATCGCCAAAGGCAGCGGTGGCCTTGTTGAGCATGTTCTTGTTGGCACGACGGATGACCTCGGCGATCTCGTCCTCCTTGGCGCCGTCGAAGACGGGCGTCGAGACGAAGAACGGACCGGGGACATACTTGTCGGAGTCGGCCTGCTCGGTATCCCAACCGCAGGCAGCAGCCCAGCCAAGGTGGCACTCGAGCAGCTGGCCGACGTTCATACGCGAAGGAACGCCCAGCGGGTTGAGGATAACGTCGATCGGGGTACCGTCAGCCATGTAGGGCATGTCCTCGACCGGCAGAACGTTACAGATAACGCCCTTGTTGCCGTGGCGACCGGCGATCTTATCGCCCTGCTGGATCTTACGACGCTGGGCGACGTAGACGCGCACCTGCTCGTTGACGCCGGGGGCCAGGTCGTCGCCGTTCTCGCGGCTAAAGCGGACGACGTCGATGACGCGGCCATAAGCGCCGTGAGGCATCTTAAGGGAGGTGTCGCGAACATCGTGAGCCTTGGCACCGAAGATGGCGCGCAGCAGGCGCTCCTCGGCGGTCAGAGCGCTCTCGCCCTTAGGCGTGACCTTGCCGACCAGGATGTCGCCAGGGCCGACCTCGGCGCCGATGCGGATGATGCCGTCCTCGTCGAGGTTGGCAAGCATGTCCTCGGAGAGGTTCGGGATCTCGCGAGTGATCTCCTCGGGGCCGAGCTTGGTGTCGCGGGCGTCGATCTCGTGACGGGTGATATTGATGGTCGTCAGCAGGTCCTCGGCCACCAGGCGCTCGGACACGACGATACCGTCCTCGTAGTTAAAGCCTTCCCACGGCATGTAGGCCACGGTGAGGTTCTGACCCAGTGCGAGCTCGCCGTGATCGGTCGAAGGACCGTCGGCCAGAGGCTCGCCCTGCTCAACGGTGTCACCGACGCGCACGAGCGGACGGTGGTTGATGCAGGTGGACTGGTTGGAGCGCTGGTACTTGGCCAGGTGATACTCGTCCATGCCGCCGGCATGCTTGACGATAATCTTGGCGGCGTCGGCAAAGATGACCTCGCCGGCGTTCTTGGCCAGGGTAACCTCGCCAGAGTCCAGGGCGGCGCGACGCTCCATGCCGGTACCGACATAGGGAGCGGCGGGGTGAACCAGCGGCACGGCCTGACGCTGCATGTTGGCGCCCATCAGCGTACGCTTGGCGTCGTCGTGCTCAAGGAACGCGATCAGCGTGGCTGCGACGGACAGCATCTGACGCGGCGAGAAGTCCATGTAGTCGACGTCCTCGACAGGCACGTCGGCGGGAGCGCCGAAGGAGCCGTCGAAGTCGCGGGTACGGGCGATCACGGTATGCGGACGGACGATCTTGCCCTCGGCATCGGTCGTGATGAACTCGTTGGTCTTGGGATCGAGCGGCGTGTTGGCCGGCGCGATGACGTGCTTCTCTTCCTCGTCAGCGGTCATCCAGTCGATCTGGTCGGTGGCAACGCCGTTCTCGACGCGACGGAACGGGGCCTCGATGAAGCCATACTCGTTGACGCGGGCGTAGAGGGCGAGCGAGCCGATCAGGCCGATGTTGGGGCCTTCGGGGGTCTCGATCGGGCACATGCGGCTGTAGTGCGAGTTGTGAACGTCGCGGACGGCCGTCGGCACGTTGGTGCGGCGGCTGGAGCCCGACTTGTGGCCGGCAAGGCCGCCAGGGCCGAGTGCGGACAGACGGCGCTTGTGAGTCAGACCGGTCAGGGGGTTCGCCTGGTCCATGAACTGCGAGAGCTGCGAGGAACCGAAGAACTCCTTGATAGAGGCCACGATCGGACGGATGTTGATGAGCGACTGCGGGGTGATCTCGTCGATGTCCTGGGAGCTCATGCGCTCACGGACGACGCGCTCCATACGGCTCATGCCGATACGGAACTGGTTGGCGACGAGCTCGCCGACGGTGCGGATACGGCGGTTGCCGAAGTGGTCGATGTCGTCGACCTTGAAGCCCTGCTCGCCGGCAGCGAGGGACAGCAGGTAGCGCAGCGTCGCGACGATATCCTCGTCGGTGAGCACCGTGACCTCTTCCTCGGTGGTGAGGTTGAGCTTCTTGTTGACCTTGTAACGACCGACGCGGGCCAGATCGTAGCGCTGCGGGTTGAAGAGCAGGCCCTCGAGCAGGCTGCGGGAAGCATCCACGGTGGGAGGCTCGCCCGGGCGCAGACGACGGTAAATCTCGATGAGGGCGTCCTCGCGAGTGAGGGCGGTATCGCGCTCGAGGGTGCGCTTGATCACATCGGAGTTGCCGAGCAGCTCGATGATATCGTCGTTGGTGACGGCGATGCCAAGGGCGCGCAGGAACATCGTGGCGCTCTGCTTGCGCTTACGGTCGATGGAGACCATGAGCTGGTCGCGCTTGTCGACCTCAAACTCGAGCCAGGCACCGCGGGACGGGATGATCTGAGCCTTGTAGATCTGCTTGCCCGAATCCATCTCGGAGCTGTAGTACACGCCCGGGGAGCGGACGAGCTGCGAGACGACGATACGCTCGGTACCGTTGATGATGAAGGTGCCCTGATCGGTCATCATGGGGAAGTCGCCCATAAAGACGAGCTGCTCCTTGATCTCGCCGGTCTCCTTGTTGGTGAGACGGACGTCAGTCAGAAGCGGGGCCTGATAGGTCATGTCCTTCTCGCGGCACTCCTCGACGGTGTGCGCGGGGTCGCCGAACTGATGCTCGCCGAAGGTAACCTCGAGAACATGGTTCTGACTCTGGATGGGGCTGGATTCCTTGAACGCCTCACGAAGGCCCTCGTCCTTAAAACGCTCAAAGGATTCCCTCTGAACAGAGATAAGGTTGGGGAGCTCCATGGCCTCCGGGATTTTCCCGAAGCTGACGCGCTTGCGCTCAGTGGCAGTGTATGCGTAGGTCACCAGGTTTTTCCTCCTTCACGGAAATGCTCGGTGGATTGGCGAGGCATAGCTTCGCCAGTTATCGCAACCTAATAGTTTATCAGGTACCGACCGTTGAGCAAGAAAAGCCTTGACGCGATTGAGTTTTTGGAGTAGCAAAGTTTTTCGACAGAAAATGCGCAGGTAAATGTATGTGTATCGAACACCTGTTCATATATTTTCTGTGAACAGAGAGCCGGCAATCGCAGCTCTTATAAAAAACGGGCGCGAACCGAGGTCCGCGCCCGTAAATGTCGATGCCCGAAGGCTTACTTGCGCATCAATCCGCCGCGCTCGTCGATGGCATCCCAGAAGGCATCGGCAAAGCGGGGGTCGCTTGATCTCGCCGCCCTTGCCGGCCTGCTGATCTGCCAGCAGGTCCATGACCAGCGGGCTCAGCAGGTAGCGACCGACGATGTACAGGTTGGACGGAGCCGCCTCGGGAGCGGGCTTCTCGACCAGACCGCCGATGCGCCACACGGCACCCGGCTCGCCATCGGCAACGTCCTCGGCGCCCTCGAGCGAACCCACGCGCTCGCCGACAATCACGCCGTAGCGGCTGACCTCCTCGGGAGCGCACGTGGCGACGGCGATAACAGGAGCGCCGCCATGCTCTTTGGAGACGGCAAGCATCTTGTCGCAGATGTCGCGGTTGGGAACAACGTAGTCGCCCAGAAGAACCAGGAAGTTCTCCCCTGCCACAGCGTCAGCGGCAGAGCGAATGGCGTGACCGAGGCCCTTGGGCTCGTACTGATAGCGGAAGTCGACCGGCATACCGCACGCATGGGCGACGGCGTCGGCATAAGCATCCTTGCCGCGCTCGCGCAGCAGGTTCTCGAGCGAGCGATCGGGCTGGAAGTAGCTCAGCAGCTCGGGCTTACCGGGAGAGGTAACGATAATGGCATCGTCGACCTCCTCGGGGTCGAGGGCTTCCTCAACGACGTACTGGATGACCGGCTTGTCGAGCACCGGAAGCATCTCTTTGGGCGTGCACTTGGTGCCGGGCAGAAAACGCGTGCCAAGACCGGCGGCGGGGATGATTGCCTTCATAGTATTCAGGGATCCTTTCGCAGGCGCAGGATGCGCCCTGTGCGTGCGGCACGGCGGCCGCAGACCAAATTGCAATACTGAAGTATCTTACCGCCGGAGACATACGTCGCCGTAAGGCAAACGCAATTCTTCAGCAGGTCAACGCAAATTATTGCTCGAATGGTGCAATTTTATTGCCCAACGGCAGGGCACCCGATACGACGCAAATCACAGAACATGGCAGTTTGAGCGACCGATGCCGAGGGACCGAAAAAACAAAAAAGACGGGGCTCGCAATGCGAACCCCGTCTGCAAAGAAATCTGGCGAGAAAGCCTGATTACTTGAGGGTGACAGCAGCGCCAGCAGCCTCGAGCTTCTCCTTGGCAGCCTCGGCGTCCTCCTTCTTGGCACCCTCGAGAACAGCCTTGGGAGCGCCCTCGACGACCTCCTTGGCCTCCTTCAGGCCAAGGTTGGTGAGCTCACGGACGGCCTTGATGACCTGGATCTTGTTGTCGCCGAAGCCCTCGAGCACGACGTCAAACTCGGTCTTCTCCTCGGCCTCAGCAGCGCCAGCAGCGGGAGCGGCGACAACGGCGGCAGGAGCAGCGGCGGAAACGCCGAAGGTGTCCTCGATAGCCTTAACGAGCTCGGAAGCCTCGAGAAGGGTCATTTCCTTAAGAGCATCGATGATCTCATCGGTGGTAAGCTTAGCCATTTCTAAGTCCTTTCGGTTTCCGTGCGGATGCACGGAGATCAGTTAAAACACGGCGCGAATGCGCCAGGGGTGCGGCGTTGCCGCCGCGGGTGAAAACAGCGACTAGGCTGCCTTCTGCTCGGAGACCTGCTGGATCGAACGAGCGAGACCAGAGGAAACGCCGTTGACGCAGACAGCGATGTCGCGAGCGAAACCGGAGATGAGACCGGCGATCTGACCGAGAAGCTGATCCTTGGTGGGCAGCTCGGCGATAGCCTTAACATCATCAGCGGAAACGGCCTTGCCGTCGGAGATACCGCCCTTGATCTCAAGGACGCCCTTGGACTTAGCGGAGAAGTCCTTAAGGGTCTTAGCGGCCTCGACCGGCTCGGTCTCGTAGAACACATAAGCGACGGGGCCGGCGAGGATCTCGTCGAGCTCGGGCTGCTCCTGGTTCTTGAGAGCGATCTTGACCAGGTTGTTCTTGTAGACCTTCATCTCGGCGCCGCACTCGCGAAGCTGATGACGCAGCTCCTGAGCCTGCTTAACCGTCAGGCCGTTGTAGTTGACGACGAACAGACCGGCGTTCTCGGCGATACGGGACTCGATCTCTGCAACCTTGTCGATTTTGTACTGCTGGGGCATGAATTACACCTCCTCGAATTCTTTCCGGGCACGGTCCGCCACAAGGACGTGACGGGGGCATGTCCAAAAAGAAAGCCCCCGCGCTGCATGAGCGACGGGGGCGAGAAGACATATCTACTCGACCACCTCGGCTGGCGGGATATCCCATTAAGCTCGCGGGCAATGCCCGTTTGCACCGGCTGTCTCTGGCAGCGGATTCGTGCGTGAACCGAAAGTATTATGGCGGGGACCCCGGCGTCGGTCAACGGAAAACCGGGCTGCACACAATTCCACCATCCGGCACGCTCCGCCGAAGGCCAGGCGCAAGGTTTTCGCTCGGTCAAGTCCTGGGCTCGCACGAAGGCCACATTAAGTGGCCTTCGGCTCGTGCGGAATCTACGAAAACCTTGCGCCTGGCCTTTGGCGGCGCGGCCTGCGTCAACTATGGGGCAGCCCGGTTTTCCGTTGGCCGGCGCGCCCCACTCATAATGCTTGGGTCGGTGGGCTGATGTGTTGCATCCCTGAGGGCTACAGGGTTGAAATGAAGGTGGACAGGCGATTTAGGCCTTCGTCCAGATCTTTGTCGGAGACGCAGTAGCTGAGGCGGATGTGGCCTTCGGTGCCGAAACAGTCGCCCGGGACTAGGGCTACGTTTGCCTCTTTGATGGCTTTGATGCAGAAGTCTTCGCTTGTTAGGCCGAATTGTTTGATGCTGGGGAAGGCGTAGAAGGCTCCCGCCGGTTCCACTACGTCGAGGCCCATGGCGTTTAAGGCTGCGAGTACACGTTTGCGACGAGCTCGGTAGACTTCGAGCATGGGGGTGGGGTCGACGGTCAGAGCTCGAGCTGCGGCGTCCATCTCAAATGAAACGGCGCTCGATACTAAGTATTGGTGGGCCTTTGCGATCTCGGCGATGACGGGGGTTGCCGCTGCGAGCCAACCTAAACGCCAGCCGGTCATGGCCCAGGGCTTGGAGAAGCTCTCGATGACCACCGTCTGCTCGCGTAGCTCCGGGTGGCGCTGGGCAAATCGCTCGTAGCCGTCCACGTAGACCAGGCGGTTATATACGTCGTCGCAGACCACGTAGATGCCCGTCTGCTCCGCCACGTGTGCCACGGCGTCGAGCGATGCCGCGTCGAGGATGCAACCCGTGGGATTGTTGGGCGAGCAGATGACGATGGCCTTGGTCGCCGGCGTTACGCAGGCACGAAGTGCGTCCTCATCAATCTGGAATTGCGTAGGCTCCGTATCCAAAAAGACCGCTTTGGCGTGGTTGGCCACGACGATGCTCTCGTACAGGCCAAAGGCCGGCGTTGGGATAATGACCTCGTCGCCGGGGTTGAGCATAGCCATGAATGTTGCCGACAGGGCCTCGGTCGCGCCGTCGGTCAGGATGACCTCGTCGGCCGAAAACGTAAGGCCCGCGTCCCCCATGTAAGCAGACAGCGCTTCGCGCAGAGCGGGGCGACCGTTGTTGGGCGGATAGTGTGTGTCGCCGCGGTCCAACGAGGCGGTCACCTCGGCGCTAATCACATCGGGCGTGGAAAAATCGGGCTCGCCGAGCGCGAGCGCAATGCATCCTGGGTACTGGGCAGCGAGCGCGTTAATCCGACGGATGCCGGAGGGCTTGAGCGTGGCAAGCGAGGTGTTCATGGGCAGACGCATGGCGTTCCTTTCGTAAGGGTTGCACTAGGATAGCGCGGCGAGGCACCGCCAGACGGTGTAACCTAAACGGAAACCAACCGGAAAGGAGGCGGCATGGAGACGACCACACGCGGCGATGTACCAAAAACGTTGCGAACCATTGCGTATATCAGCATTCCCGATAGCGCCGATCTTGAGTTTTTGCTCTGGGATCTGCAGGATGCCATCGCCGCCTATACTCAGCTTTCCGGCACCACGCTCCCACGCCCGATCGATTTGGAAGCGGATGATGCCGGTGCAGTCGATGGCATCGTGCTGGCCATTGAAGATGTGGCTGACGATGAGACGTTGACAGCCATCGAGCAGGCGCTTGAGCGCTTTGGCGGTACGGGAACGCGCGTCTATGCCACG
Source organism: uncultured Collinsella sp. (assembly GCA_938011875.1). Classification (GTDB taxonomy): domain Bacteria; phylum Actinomycetota; class Coriobacteriia; order Coriobacteriales; family Coriobacteriaceae; genus Collinsella. The sequence continues at coordinate 8,895 of CALLST010000130.1, forward strand.
ATTCGAGCCGCACAGGAGGGCGCTAAGCAGGCGCGCGGGACCGCCGTTCGTCTGCACGAGGCATGTGAGCGCCATGGCCAATTGTGGTGTGGCGGCGTTGTCGTCTGTGCCGGCAGCGGTATTGCGGCGCTTCGCCACTCCCCGCGTATGGGCCTCTTGCGCCGGCCATTTTCCGAAGCGATGGACAAGCTCGTAGGCGCCGTTCGCATGGGCTGCTCCGTCGAGCATGCGCAGCGACTTGGCGGCGGCAATGCCGTCAACGTCAACGTCGACGGCATGGTTTGCGCCGAGCCAGCTGTGCCCGCGCCGATCTGGCGAGGCGTTCTGAAACGCCTCGGCGCCCGCGCCCAATCAGATATCTAAATTAGAGAACGGCCCAGTCAACGGCTTCGTGCCAACACTCAACAAGACGCCCCAGACGCCAGGCGGCATTGGCGGGACTAGTTGACGGCAATACGACAGCGGACAGACCCGTCCGCTCCTGTAGATAGCGCTTATAAAGGCGCCCCGCCGTACCTCCGTTGCATATCACCTGCTCAATGGGAGCTGCGCCGGTAATGCGCTCGATATGTGCCGGCACAACGTTGCGAATGCTCGCGTCGCTTGAGCCCTTGATGTCACAGCTCTCGATCACGTCCCACAGGGCCACACCGCCGTTCAGCAGCATAGCCCGCTTGGCGGCAATCGAGACGTCGAGCGTCGCGGGCTCACCGCTTGCCAAAGGGTCGCCCTCGTTGGGCGGCACGGGCACACCGAGGCATGCGGCCATCACGCGCCAAAAGCGATTCTGAGGGTTGCCGTAATAAAAGGCATTGGCGCGCGAAAGCACCGAGGGAAACGACCCGAGCACCAAAACGCGCGAGTGCTCGTCAAACACGGGTTCAAACCCATGCTCAATATGTTGATAGCCCTCGTCGGACGCAGCCACGATCTAGACCCTCAACAGATAGCGCACCTCGTAGGGTGCAAGCTCAAGAGAGCCCGGCAGCTCGACCGTGGGAGCATCGTCGGCAAGCAGGTCGACGAAGGAGCCGTTGAGTTCGCCGGCGCCAAAGGTGTAAGGCTCGTCCACGGCGTTCACCGCCACGAGCACCGTCGCGTCGTTGCAGGCGCGCTCGAACAGCAGCTGCTTGTTCTGGATCACCACGTTGCGATAGGCACCGTAGTTGAGAGCACGGGCCGCCGCGTCGTCGGCCGAGCGCAGGTGCGTGAGCTGCTTGATGAAGGCCGTCAGCTCGTTGGGCGCAGGCTCATCGAGCGCAGGTCGCAGCGCCCAGTCGCCATCGGGGCCGCCCTTTTCGCCAGGAATCCCCCACTCGCTGCCATAGTAGACGCACGGAATGCCCGGCATTCCAAAGAGCATGCCGTAGGCGGGGCGCAGGCAGGACTTGTCCGTCAGGATGCTCGCCAGGCGCGGCACATCGTGGTTGTCGACAAACGACAGCAGGTGTTTGCCGCGGTAGATGCACCACGGATCGCCGCCAAACTGGCGATGCAACGAATGGGCAATCTCGAACATGTTGACCGAATTAAAGCTGGAGTACAGGCCCTTGTAACACTCGTAGTTGGTGCAGGAGTCGAGCATCTCGTCGTTGACGATCTGACTGTAGTCGCCGTGGAGCGTCTCGCCGATCAGCACAAAGTCGGGCTTAAGCTCACGGGCAAAGTTATGCAGACGACGCATGAAATCGCGGTCGAGCATGTAGGCAACGTCCAGGCGCAGACCGTCGACGTCAAAGACATCGGCCCAAAAGCGCACGGACTCGAGTAGGTAATCGATCACAGCGGGATTTTGCAGGTTGAGCTTCACGAGCTCAAAATGGCCTTCCCAACCCTCGTACCAAAAGCCGTCGCCATAGCAGGAGTCGCCGTCAAAGCTAATGTGGAACCAGTCCTTGTACGGCGAGTCCCACTTACGCTCCTGCACATCGCGGAAGGCCCAAAAGCCGCGACCGACGTGGTTGAAGACGGCGTCGAGCACCACGCGGATGCCGTGGGCATGCAGCGTCTCACACACGGCGGCAAAGTCGGCATCCCCACCCAGGCGGCGGTCGATATGGCGCAGGCTGCGCGTATCGTAGCCGTGGCTATCAGACTCGAGCGGCGGGTTGATCAGTACAGCGCCAATACCAAGTTTCTGCAAGTAGTCGGCCCATTGGGCGATTTTCATGATGGGCGCATCGGGGTTGGGCGCGGCGTTGGCAGCCTGGGCGAGCTCATCCTCGGCAACGGGGGCGGCGTTTTCGCGCGGAGCTCCGCAAAAGCCCAGCGGATAGATCTGATAGAACGTCGTCTCATATGCCCACATAACAGCCTCCCGGTAAGCTCAACACAACGACATCCATTGTATGCCCGGCTTGTATCCTCTTCCCCAAAATAAGTTGCGGTGGAATAGTTCCTGTTTGGGCCTTAAGAGGCCGTAAACAGGAACTATTACACCGCAACTGATGAGGGGACGTGATTAGGCGACGGGCTTTGCGCGGCGTATGGCTGGGAATAGCACCGTGATGGCGAGGATGACGCCTACGACGGCGATCGCCCCGCCCACGAAGCCGATCCAGGCGATACCGGGGCCCGACACCACGGCGCCACCAATCGCCGTGCCCGTGCCGATACCCAGATTGAACAGGCCCGAGAAGATCGACATGGTAACGGCCGACGA
>CALLST010000131.1:0-1653 GCA_938011875.1 uncultured Collinsella sp.
AGCTTCGGTAACTGGATTGTTGTGAGCGCGAACGCGCCACTGTCTGCGTCGGTGTTTTTCTATGCACTGCCCCTGCTTGCAATGTTGGCTGGATCTTGGTCGTGTCTCTTTGAGCGTTTGAGTGGTTATGACATGCAGATATGCACGCGCGTTTCCAGAAAGGCGTACGTGAACGTAAAGATGCTGTCTGCTTTCCTCTCCGCGTTTACAGTGACTGCCATTCCTCTGCTCGTCAATTTCCTGATCGTCTCGATGCTTTTTCCTGCGTATCTTCCTCGGGTCGATGAGTCGACTTACGTAGGACTTTACCTGCATAGCTACTTCTCCGGTCTATTTTATTCGCATCCTTTGTCATATGTGCTCGCATACACGCTGTTCGATGCTGTCACGCTCGGGACTTTATCCATGGCTGTAACTGGCTTCTCAATTTTGTTTCGTAGCAGAATCAAAGCGATAATTGTCCCGTATCTGCTAATGGTTGCGTGGCATTTTGCAAATGGCTGGATCTTCGGCGTAATGGCTTGTGTGGGGTTTAACTGCAATATCCTCAACAGCATCAGGTCGGAATCGCTGAATAACTGGCCAGACATTCGAGCCGGTTTTGCGGAAATCATATTATTGACCCTTGCTTCGTTGGCTTTTTCTGGGGCGTGGAAAAGACGCGAGGTGGTCTGATGCTGTTTAGGCTGGTCGCCGCGGACCTGAGGACCGTTTTGAAGAAGAACATCCTTACTTTTATTGCAATTGCGGCAGTGACCGTTGCGAACTTGGTGTACGCCTACGGATTGTCTTCTGTGTATGGGGTTAGAACGGATACCTTGGGGTTTGCGGATAATCTTGCGCTCGTGTTTGCCGGATCTGCTCCGTTTGAGCCTAGGCCCGGGGTCATGTTTGTGCCTCCGCTAGGATGGCTATTTCTCATTCTGCTTATTCTCTATACAACACTCGACTATCCGACCGAATCGTTGCACGGGTTTGGTTTGCAAGCGCTTGTTCGATGCCGGGCAAGAACCCTTTGGTGGGTCTCGCGTTTTATCTTGGTGGCGGCAGTAACGGCATTTTCACTGCTCGTGGTGGTTTGCTCTGTTGTGATTTGGAGCTTGGTGGTGAGCTCCTCGTTCAGCGCGGTCATTCATGGTGAGTCGCTTCAACTGGCTAATTTGGCGCCGTGGTTTCTCAAAGCTGCCGAGGCAGATGCGCTGCCGTTTTTCATAGGTCTCTTATTTGCTTTTGAGGCGCTTGCGTTTGCGCAGGCAGCGGTTGGGTTTGTGCTTGGGTCGTCAGTCTCGTTTGTGGTTTTAATGAGCTACCTGATCTGCTCGGCATATGCACGACATTGGGCGCTATTGGGTAACGCCTTGATGCTGTTGCGCTGGGGTGGAATTGTCAAAGAGGGAATCGCGGCGGGCTCGAGTGTCTTGTCATCAATTGGGCTTATGTCGTTATGCCTATCGTTGGGTGGACTGTGGTTTCGAAGGGCCGACCTTATAGAAAAGGGGGACAAGATATGAGTGTGATCGTAAGGGGCGTATCGAAGCGCATGGGTAAAAACGATGTCCTGCGCAACGTGTCCATCGAGGTTGACCCTGGGACTGTGGTCGGGCTTCAGGGGATAAACGGTTCGGGTAAGACCATGCTCATGCGAGCGGTTTG
>CALLST010000132.1:0-1164 GCA_938011875.1 uncultured Collinsella sp.
CCAGGGCGGCGCTAGCTTTGGTGGGCTTGGCCGCGGCGGGCGCGCTCTCCCCTGCCGCCTCGGCGGCGGCGCGGGCTGCGAGGTCCTCGCGCTTGTAGAGGTAGTAGTCGTAGTCGCCGTCGTAGACTGTGACTTTGCCATCGCGGATGTCGATGATGCGGTTGGCAACGGCGCGCACCAGGTGCTCGTCGTGACTGATCAGCACAATGGTACCGGGGAAGTTTTGCAGGGCGTTCTCGAGCATGTCCACCGAGTCGATGTCCAGGTGGTTGGTGGGCTCGTCCAGGCACAGAAGTGCCTCGGGGGCCACGAGCATCTTAGCCAGGGCCAAGCGCGCCTTTTCACCGCCGGAAAGGACGCGCACCTGCTTTTCGATGGAATCGTTGTCGCTAAACAGGAAGGCGCCCAGTAGGCTGCGCTGCTGCGGCACGGTCCACTTGGGCGTAACGGTGTCGATCTCTTGCAGGACGGTGTTGGATTCGGTCATGCCCTCGAGTGCGTGCTGGGCGTAGTAGGCCACGCCCACGTTGGTGCCCAGATCGCGCGTGCCGGTAGTTGGCGGCTCCAGACCGGCGAGGATTTTCATGAGGGTGGACTTGCCGGCGCCGTTGGGGCCGACGAGCGCCACATGCTCGCCGCGGTAGAGCTTGAGGTCGATGTCGCTGTAGATATGCTTTTTGCCGTAGGACTTGGAGACGCCCTCGAGCCCCACGACCATGTCGCCGGAGCGCGGCGGGTCGGGGAACTTAAAGTCGATGTGCTTGTGGCCCTCGGGCAGGATAACGAGCTCCTTTTTGATCTGCTCGATCTTGCGGATGCGCTCCTGGGCCTGGGCGGCCTTGGTGGGCTTGTAGCGGAACTTGTCGACGAAGACCTGCATGTGGGCGATGTCGCGCTCCTGGGCGGCGCGCTTGGCGCGCATCTGCTCCAGGTTGTCCTCGCGCTGCTTGAGGTAGCTGCTGTAGTTGCCGGTGTAGGTGGTTACACGGCGGTTCTCGAGTGCGGCGACGTGGTCGACACAGGCGTCCATAAAGGCGCGGTCGTGACTGACGATTAGGACGGCGCCGTCGTAGTTGGCGATAAAGCCGCGCAGCCACTGGACGCTCTCGAGGTCCAGGTGGTTGGTGGGCTCGTCCAGAAGCAGCAGGTCGGGATGGCGCAGGA
>CALLST010000133.1:0-3116 GCA_938011875.1 uncultured Collinsella sp.
CGTGCGCACCGCGCGACCGTTGCGAGCGCCCGCTCGTTTTTCGACTGCTCCCATCAGCTGCTCTCGCGTTAGGCCAAGCTTTGAGATCGCCGAATCGGCAATGGGCATACCGTCGGCAAAACCGGTCTGCCACAGGCAATCTGTACCCGTGTGGATGGGCGGCGTTACCGATATGCCGGCTCTGCGTATTGCTCCGGCCGGCTCAATCTGGTGCCGCTGAATATGTGCGCCCGGACGAGCCGACGGCTTGGTGGCACTGCAGACATGCACGACATTCAGGTGTCGCCACGAGACCTCGAGCCCCAGCAGACAGGCGGCCGAAAACGAGCAGAACGTCCAATCGGGGTGGATGATCGCAAGGGCGCGGAGGATTTCGCAATGGCGTTGCGCTCGGTTGAGTTCATCCCAGCGCGTTTTTCGCGCAAACAACCCCGGCATGGGCGAGACAACCGTGCCGCCGGTGCGCCGAAGGAGCGCTTTTCGGATCGCCGTGCTCGGGGGAATCAGACAGCGCCCCTCTTGTTCGGCTTGAGTGAGCAGTTGGTCGATGAGCTGGTCATTGCAATGGGTCATGAGCTACCGCCTCCTTTTGGGTAGCAAAAACGTATCAGCTGGAACTTGCCGCTCAGCTGACCAAAAGCTGACCAAAATCTAACCATGCAGGTAGATGACCTGCTTTTGGCGACATATTTCTTGTTTGAATCGGTGGGCGGTAATCGGCGACCGTGAACGGTAGCTGGATATGAAGTCTTGGTAAGTTTCGGGACGTGTACTTTTTGAAAAAGAGCATTCTATCTGCTGTTTTGTGTTTCTGGATCGCATATTTGAAGGCATGTGATAAGGGCGGCGGACTGTCGCCTTGTATCTGCGGAAACTGTGACCCGGAATTGCCGCTCGGAACGGGACAAGCTTTCCGGAACAGCCCTCAACCGGAAACTGCGTCCCGGATTCGACGCTCAGAATGGGATTCGCTTTCCGGTAGAAGCTTCAGCGGAAAGTGCATCCCAGAATTCAGGCTCAGAACGGGACACGCTTTCCGGATGGCATGTTTGGCGGAAACTACGGCCCAGTTTTTGGCTCCAGAACGGGATACATTTTCCGGAACGGTCCCCAAACGGAAACTGCGTCCCGGATTCGACGCTCAGAAGGGGATGCCGTTTCCGGCTGGGTCTTCGAGTGAAAAGCGCGCCTCAGAATTCGGGGCCTGCGATATCGGTATAGTCCATTTACCGATGCTTGTCTCAGTTTAATTGGGCGGGTAGAATAAAGTCGACGGCAGCCCAAGTAGTGAAGAGCTGGGCAGCGCCGTTGCTTGGTCAAGAGGTCAGTGCCTTAATGGCAGCGACTTGTTATGCTTCGAATGCTGCTTGAGTGCCTCGGAAAGTTCGATAAGCGCCGTGAAGAGCAAGGCCAAAGCAACCAAGAGCTCTACGAGCTCTGATGGGCCCGGGATGACCGCTGATTCAAGTCACCGGGCCTAAATCTTTTTCATGCATTTGAATAGAGCGGGCAACTCTCTTGGGGCCGTCTGCATGACGTGTGCCTGGCGCATGGTATTGCGCCCAGCTTTCATGTCCGCGCGGCCACCTATCCTTACGGCAATGTAGTCGCTTATGTAACAAGCGGCATTTGACGGAGAAAGGCCCTAACCGTGTCAGCTGAAAAGACGCCGTGCATCTCGGCTATCGATACGACGAACTTTGCGCGCCAGATTGTGCTGGACTTTGAGTTTGCGCCGGTGCCGAAGCAGCGCCAGCGCCGTGGACTGCGCAATGAGATTATCGAGGTCGGCGCCGTCAAGCTCGATTACCACGGCAACGTTATGGGCGAGTTCTCGCAGTTTGTGCAGACAGAATTTACCGAAGGCGTTGCGTTTCCCGTCCGCGAGCTCACGGGGATATCGGCCGTGGACACCGCGATGGCCGACCCGCTCTATGCGGTGATCAAAAGGCTCAGCGATTGGATCGGTCGCTACTCCGCCCAGGTGGTCGTTGGAGCGGGGCGGATCGTCGACAGCTTTTGACCGAGTGTCAGGCAAAGCACATCGATCTTTCCGCATTTCCTGCGGACTGGGCCGACCTGCAGGCGTTTTACACCTCGATCATGGACGTTGGCAGCCACGGGCGCGTCTCGTTGGGCGACGCGGCAACGTGGTTTGGCATCGAGTTCGACGAGTCGACGGGCCACGCCCACAGCGCCCTGGCCGATGCGCGCGTAACCGCCAAGCTGCTCAAGCGGATGATGGAGGGGGACTATCACGTGAGTCCACACGCCCAGGAGATCCGCCAGCGGTGGGGGATAGGCGAGCGAGCCCAGACGCGCCTTTCCAGCAAGTGCCCCGAGCTGGGCGACCTTCTGCTGAAGCTGAAGGCGGAGGGGAGGTAGGCGGGGCAGACAATATTGTCGTTTCGCCTGTGAAGAAGGAACCAATTAACTACAAAGTGTGGATGGCTTCTAGTGAAGACTTAAACACCAGACTAAGAAAAGGTTATCGAGCCATTGGGACTGCAGCATTCGCCCATCGCAAGACGTTACTCGTTCAAATTGGGACGCTCCACATCCTATGAAATGGTTAATGCGGAGCGTCCCTAGAACTCTGTCTTCTGTTTCCTTATTGTAGAGATCGATATACGAATACGCCTTATCAAAAAGAGCCTGGTCTTTGAGCTTATAGCGCATCCACAGAATGGCACGGAGCTTTTTTTTAACCTCTTTCACGCCAGCCGTGGTAGCTTGCCAGCCGTCGAAGCGAGTTATCTTAACGATCTCGTCAATGTCATTGACGATGTTCTCGACGATGATAGGCGTGTCGCCGTTCTTGATGCCGTTAAAGAGCTCAGTGAGAGCAGCCTTTCCCTTGTCCTCCTCTTCCTCGGGCACGACTTCCTTTTCGGCGGCTCGTGCTTCTTTGGCGAGGTCGATGAGCATCTTGAGGAACTCGACGCTGTTGATGAGACCTTGCTCGTGACGTTCCCTCAGGTCCTCCAGGCGCTCGCCGAGCTTCTGGAACTTGCCATTCTTATCGTGCCTGCGGATTCGGGCGACGAGATCTATCTCCAGCTTACGCGTGATCTTCTCGGTATTGCTCTTGTCGTTGATGAAGTGCTCGATCATGT
>CALLST010000134.1:0-4203 GCA_938011875.1 uncultured Collinsella sp.
GCTCATCTCGTCGCCCAGGGCGCCGGGAATCAGGCGTACGACGGCATCGGCAACGACCATGGCAGGCAGCTCGCCGCCCGTGAGCACGTAGTCGCCGATCGACAGACGCTCATCGGCATACGCATACGCGCGCTCGTCGACGCCCTCGTAGCGGCTGCACACAAACAGCAGGCGCTCGCTTTTGAGCAGGCGCTCGGCCACATGCTGCGTAAAGGGCTCGCCACAGGGCGTAAAGAACACCACGGTGGGCTTGGGACCCTCGGAGCTAATAGCCTCGATGGCCTCGGCAATAGGCTCGACCTTCATGAGCATGCCCTGCCCGCCGCCGTACGGCTCGTCATCGACGGTACGATGGCGGTCGTGCGTCCAGTCGCGCAGGTTATACGCCTTAAAATCAAAAAGGCCGGCCTTGCGGGCGCGGCCCAAAATCGATGTGGACATGACGGGCTCAAACATCTCGGGAAAGACCGAAAGGGTCTCAATCAGCATGTTGTCCTCCCTACTTGTCCATATCGATCAGGCCGTCCATAACGTGGACGGAAATTGTTCCTGTGTCGGGAAGATCGAGCACGACCTGCTCGATCACGGGAATCAGTACCTCGCCGTACCGATCACCCTCGACAACCCAAACATCGTTAGCGGGCGTCGACATGATCTCGACGATCGTGCCGAGCGAGCCGAAGCGCTCGTCGACCACCTCGCGACCCATCAGGTCGGTATAGGCAGCGTCGAGCGAATCGAGCTCAAAATCGTCACAATTTGCCAGCACGTAGCATCCCGTGATGCCCTCGGCGGCTGTCAAGTCGTCAATGCCCTCAAACGAGACCAGATCGCCATCGCCCGTATCGGTGACGGACACGACCGTGCAAAAGCGGTCGCGCTTGAGCGCCGGCGGCGTCAGGGCGACGCGCATACCCGGCTCTAATACAGAAGGAAGCCCCCGCAGCGGCTGCGCGAGGACCTCCCCCTTCCTTCCGTGCGGCTTGACCACACGGGCGATGTTTTTGTACTGGGACCTCAAGGTCCTAGCCCAGAACCTCTACCTCGACAGCAGTGTCGAGGCGAGCGGCCAGTGCACGGGCGAGCGTGCGAATGGCCTTGATGGTACGGCCACGACGGCCGATGACCTTAGCGACGTCATCCTCGGCGACCGAAACCTCAATCGTAGAGGCGTCGTCACCATCGATGACCTCAAGGCTCACGGAATCCGGGTCGTCGACAATCTGAACAACGAGATATTCGACGAGATCGGCGATGCGATCTGAGAGCATTGCCTCACCCTCGAGCTGTGCAGCGTCAACCTCAGGCACGATTTACTCCTCGGCGCCCTCAGCGGCCTCAGCGGCAGCCTTAGCGGCCTCGGCCTCTTTGGCGAGCTGCTTCTTGGACTTCTTGACGACGGTCTCGGTCTTCTCGCCCTCGTTGGCGGCCTTGACCAGAGCGGCGACGGCGTCGGTGAGCTGAGCGCCCTTGGACTGCCAGTCGGCGATCTTCTCGAGGTCGAGGTTGATGGTCTTGGGGGCGGTCATCGGGTTGTAGCGGCCAACCTCCTCGATGATACGACCGTCACGCGGGGCGCGGGAATCGGCGACGACGACACGGTAGTACGGACGCTTCTTAGCGCCGTGACGAGCAAGGCGAATCTTGACTGCCAAAGGAAACTCCTCCAACCAAGCAGCTTTAGGCTGCAACTACAAACAAACAGTTGAACATAATACGCCATCGACGCGGGCAGGTGAAGTCCGTGAGACCAACTTCTTCGGTGTAGTCGAGGGCAAATCCATATCTTAGACAAGAATTCGGGATTTGCAAGCACATACACGCACCCCACATGAGCTGCGCGGTATACTCATGACATGGAAAGACGCGAACATACATACGGTTATGAGGATGCCATGGGCGTCACGCCGCCTCCCTGGACGGGTCCGGCGGTGGGCCTGATGGACCTCGATGCGTTTTTTGCGAGCGTGGAGATGCTCGATCATCCCGAATGGCGCGGAAAGCCGCTCATCGTGGGCGGAGACGCCGAGTCGCGCGGCGTCGTGTCCACGTGTTCGTACGAGGCGCGTCGCTTTGGCGTGCATTCTGCCATGGCCTCGGCCGAGGCGCGGCGCCTGTGCCCGCAGGCCATTTGGACGCACGGACACTTTGATCGCTACCGCGAGGTGAGCGCGCAGGTCATGGCGATTCTTGCCGAGGAGACGCCGCGCGTTGAGCGCGTATCGATCGACGAAGCCTTTATCGATATCACACCGGGTCGCTTTGCGCCCGAAGACCCGCTGCTGGTTGCGCGGCGTATAAGCGACCGCGTGGCAGCGCTGGGAGTGACCTGCTCCATTGGCGTGGGCTGCAACAAGACGGTCGCAAAGATCGCAAGCGAGCGGGATAAGCCGTTTGGGCTGACCATCGTGCGCCCCGGAACCGAGCAGCGCTTTTTGGCCGCGCTGCCGGTATCTGCCATGAGCGGCATCGGACGCTCGGCCGAGGAGCGACTGCGCCGCATGCGCATCTACACGCTCGGCGAGCTATCACGTGCACCGGAATCCACCTTGGCCTCTATTTTTGGCGTCAACGGCGAACGCATGCGCCAGCGTGCGCTGGGACTCGAAATCTCCGAAGTCACGAGTCTCGATGAGGAGCGTGAGGTCAAGTCGGTCAGTAATGAACGCACCTTTGCGAAAGATTTGACTGAGCGTGGGGATATTGAGGCGGCGATTGCGCTGCTGGGTGAGTCGGTGGGACGCCGTCTGCGCCGTCAGGGGCTGACGGGTGCCACGGTAACGCTCAAGCTCAAGTATTCGTATGGAAGCGGGCGTACGGCACAGCGCCGGCTGCCTCATCCGACCGACGATGAGAACATCTTCGTGGCCGTGGCCCTCGAGCTACTCGACAACATCTGGCAGGAAGGCATGCATGTTCGCTTAGCAGGCATCGGTATGAGCGACTTCGACCACCAAGGCGGCATCCAGACCGACCTGTTCTGCGAAGTCGACCACCGCGGAGCCCAATCCAGCGACCGACGCGACCTCTCCGTCGCTATCGACGCCGTCCGAGACAAATTCGGCGACACCGCCCTTTCCTTCGGCCGCCAATCCCGCTTCAACGATTAGTCCCTGAGGCAAAAAGAAAGCCGGGTAGCTGCGGAAAACCGCAACTGCCCGGCGATATGCGTGAGGGTAGCTAAACCCCGTCTCAAATGAGCTACTAGAGGAGATTGAGGGGGAGCTGGGGGGCGTCTCCCCAGAGTTTCTCGAGGCGGTAGAAGTCGCGGGCTTCGGGAGTGAATACGTGGACGACAACCGATCCGTAGTCCATGAGCATCCATGTCTTCTGCTCGCGGCCCTCGATGGAGAACGGATGCTCGCCGCAAGCCTCGGCGACCTTCTCCTCAATCTCGTCGACGATCGAATCAACCTGGCGGTTGTTGGTGCCGGTAGCAAGGACAAAGTAGTCGCACACATCGGAAAGCTCAGTCAGGTCGAGCACCTGAACGTCCTCGCCCTTCTTGTCGTAGGCGGCCTGCGCGGCGGCGCGGGCGACATCCTCGGCGGCGACACCGCTCGCGGACAGCGAGGCGGCGGTGCGGTCGGACGTGGCGGCGAAGCTCTTGTGCTCCACATCCTTGAGAATCTGCTCGTCAGTCATGGTCTCGTCGGCCATGGAATACCTCTTTCTAGACGCACCCGAGCTAGCGTAGCTGGGCGTAATGGTTGTAAATCGTAATAGCCGTGGGATAAAGATAACGCCCGGACTGGATCACATAGACCAAACCCTGCGCAAAACAGGAGAAGAACAACTCATCGAGCGTCGACTCCCCCACCATCTTGCGCAGCACATGCGCATAGTCGCCGTGGCGGTTGGGCTCGATGGCATCGGCCACAAAGACCACCATATCGAGCGGCGTCATGTCACAGGCACCCACGGTATGACGGTAGACAGCCTGGAAAACGGCCGGCGACAGATCGGGAAAAAGCTGCGGAAGTTCATAGGCGGCAACAGGGCCATGCAAAAGCGGCGTCGCGGCGGAAGGAGAGCCGGCAATCTTAATGCCGTAATGCAGAGCGCGCGTGACCAGCTCGTCATCGGAAAGCACCTTGTCCCAGTCGTGAATTAAGCCGGCGGCAGCGGCATCAAAGCGGTCAACGCCGTAGACCTCGGCCAGATGAAGTGCGGTCTCGGCAACACCCAACGAATGCACATAGC
>CALLST010000135.1:0-6415 GCA_938011875.1 uncultured Collinsella sp.
AGGCATCACAGATTGCGTCAATGCGGTGATCCAGGTCGTCATACAGGGCAACGATGTCTTTCCAGGAACTGTAGTTCTTAGAGCTCGTCGGGACGTCCAGGTCCTCGACGATGTTGTAATACTGCTCGATGGTGTCCTCTGTGCGCTCGGCGACGTCGGCGAGATTTTGACGGGTGGTGCGATCTTCTTCCAGATAGCTGCCGTTGAAGTTCTGCGCGCAGCCACGGACGTAGTTGTCGAGGTCTTCGAGCAAGTCGTAGTATTCGCTCAGTCGGCGGTAGAGATTCTGCTCGGAGAGCGTTGCTTCGCCGCCATCCTCGTCGTCATCGTCATCATCGTCGTACAGGCTGTTGGGATCGCCGAGAGGCTTTAGGTCATCGTCGTCGACGTCATGGTGCAGCTTAGCTACCTCGGCAGTCGTCTGCGTGGCGGCGTTGTCGAACGGTCTGATCGCAAAGAAGATGACCAGGGCGATGATGATCGCCACCAGCACAACGATAACGGCGATAAGCGGCCCGGTGCCGCTCTTTTTGGGAGCGGGGGTCTGTGGCGAAGCGGGCGTGTATGCGGGAGCCGGCTCCTGTTGGGGCGAGCCGCTCGCGACGGGTATGCGCTGCGTGGTCTCGACGGCCTCGGTCCTTGCGGCGGGGTCGGGGCTATAGGCGAGGGGGTCGTCCGCCTTGGCTTGCGGCGTATCAAGGGAGCCGGTCTGCTCAAAAGCGGGCTGGCTATCGCTCGCGGTTGTTTGCTCAACGGGTGCACCGCACGAGGTGCAGAACTTGGCATTATCTGCAAGAAGCTTGCCGCACGAGGCGCAATACCGAGACATTGCCACTCCTTTCGCCACATTTCAATGCACTACGACGATTATACCCAGCGTCCAAAATTCCCCATCATAAGTTGCGGTTAAATAGGGACTGTTTGGCGGTCTCAGAGCTTCAATCAGTCCCTATTTCACCGCAACTTCGGGGATGCCTCGATGGCTAGGTTGGATTTGGGACGCGCCTGCCCCTGGGGTATCATGGCTTGGTTGCTATAACTCGCATTTACGCGCCTTGTAGGAAGGGGCTGCGCCCATGGCTTTTGAGCCCGCTCAACATAGCTTTATCACGCTCGAGGGCGTCGACGGCGCCGGCAAGTCCACGCAGGCGCGCCTACTTGCCCGTGCGCTCGAGCTCGCTGGCTACCAGGTTGTGAGCCTGCGCGAGCCGGGCGGTACCGCCATCAGCGAAAAGATCCGCGCCCTGCTGCTCGACCCTGCCAATACGGCGATGGGCGACACCTGCGAGCTGCTGCTCTACGAGGCGGCACGCGCTCAGTTGGTGCATGAGGTCATAGCTCCCGCCCTCGCTGCCGGCAAGGTGGTCCTGTGCGACCGTTTCTACGATTCCACGACCTGCTACCAGGCGTTTGCCGATGGCCTCGACCGTCAGATGGTGCGCGATGCCAACAACCTGGCTGTCACCGGTACGCATCCGGCGCTCACGCTCGTCTATCACATCACGCCCGAGCAGGCGGCGCTGCGCATGGCGGCCCGCGGTGCGGCGGATCGCATGGAGGCAAAGGGCATGGCCTTCCAGGAGCGCGTTTATCAGGGATTTTGTTCCATTGCTGCCGAGGAGCCAAACCGCGTAAAGCTCATCGACGCCACTACGACCGTCGAGGTAGTTTTCGAGAAGACGGTCGAGCAGGTTCGCGCGTACGGTCTCGATATCCCCCAGGATGCTGTCGCCGCCGCGCTTGCCAAGGAGGCCGAGTAACATGGCCCCCGCTCAGGCAAGCCTGCTGGCCAAGCTCGACACCCAACAGCGCGTGCGCGACTTTTTGGCCAACGCCATCGCAAGCGGCCGTGCATCGCACGCCTACCTGTTCTTGGGCGCGCCCGGTGCCGGTAAGCTCGACGCCGCATGGGCGCTTGCCCAGGCGTTCCTGTGCGAGCAGGATGGCTGTGGTTCGTGCGACAGCTGCGTGCGCGTTGCTCGGCACACGCATCCCGACGTGCACTATTACACGCCCGAGAGCGCCACGGGCTACCTCATCGCCCAGACCCGCGAGCTGCTCGACGACGTGCCGCTGGCGCCCATCCGCGCCAAGGCCAAGGTCTACATCATCGACCGTGCCGAGCAGCTGCGCGCCAACACCGCCAACGCACTGCTCAAAACACTCGAGGAGCCGCCCGAGGGCGTTATGTTCATCTTGCTGGGCACCTCGGCAGACGTGATGCTGCCCACCATCGTGAGCCGCTGCCAGTGCGTACCGTTTCGGCTGGTGTCGCCCACTGTGGCTGCGCAGGCCGTGAGCCGCGCCACCGGTCAGGACCCTGCGCGTTGCCGCATGGCCGTCGCTGTGGCGGGAAGCCCCACGCGTGGCATCGAGTTCCTCAAGAGCGCCGAGCGCCAGGACGCCCGCCGTCAGATGGTCCGTGCCATCGACTCACTCATTGCCGCCGACGAGGCCGACGTGCTCAGTCGCGCCAAGTCGCTCATCGTCGCCGTCAAGGCACCGCTCGCCGAGGTCAAGTCCACACAGGAAAAGGTGCTCGAGCAAAACGCCGACTACCTGTCGCGTGGAGCATTGAAGCAGCTTGAGGACCGCAACAAGCGCGAACTCAACGCGTGCGAGCGTTCGGGTATCATGGAAGCGCTGGCGAGCGCGCGGACGCTCATGCGCGACGTGCTGCTGACGCTTCAGGACGAGGCGGCCGACGTCGTGAACGAAGACGTGCGCGACACGATCGGGCGGCTTGCCGCCGCGACGAATGTTGCGGGTGCCACCCAGGCGCTCGAGGCGGTCGCAACCGCCGAGCGCAACATCGCCAGAAACGTTACTCCCCAGCTGGCCATCGAGGTCATGCTGTTCGATATCAGGAAGGCACTGAAATGCCGTTAGTCGTACCCGTTAAGTTTACCTACGCCTCGCGCGACCTGTGGTTCGATCCGCAGGATCTGGATATCCTCGAGGCCGATTATGCCATTTGCTCCACCGAGCGCGGAACCGAGATTGGCCTGGTCACGGCCGATCCCTTTGAGGTGCCGCAAGACGAGATCGGTCAGCCGCTCAAGCCCGTGCTGCGCGTGGCGAGCGACATCGACCTCCAGCTTGCCGACGACCTGGCCATCCAGGGCGACGAGGCCATGGTCGACTTCCGCCGCCTGGTCAAGGAGCTCGACCTCGAGATGAAGCCGGTCGGCGTCGAGTACCTGTTTGGCGGCGAGAAGGCCGTGTTCTACTTTGCGGCCGAGGAGCGCGTCGATTTTCGTCAGCTCGTCAAGGACCTGTCCTCGACGCTGCACATTCGCGTCGACATGCGCCAGATCGGCGTGCGCGACGAGACCCGCCTGGTGGGCGGCTATGCCCAGTGCGGCCAAGAGCTCTGTTGCACGCGCTTTGGCGGACAGTTTGAGCCCGTCTCGATTCGCATGGCAAAAGAGCAGGACCTGCCGCTCAACTCGTCCAAGATCAGTGGCGTTTGCGGCCGCCTGATGTGCTGCCTGCGCTATGAGTTCGAGGCGTACAAGGACTTTAAGAGCCGTGCGCCCAAAAAGAAGACGCTCATCGATACGCCGCTTGGCAAGGCGCGTATCCAGGAATATGACACGCCGCGTGAGCAGCTGGTGCTGCGCCTGGAGAACGGCAAGGTCTTTAAGGTCAACCTGGCCGATATGACGTGCTCGGAGGGCTGCAAAAAGAAGGCCGCCGAACAGGGCTGCAACTGCCGCCCCGACTGTGTGACGCGCGATGTGCTCGAGCGCATCGAGTCGCCCGAGATGCGCCTGGCGCTCATGGAACTCGATCGCGAGAACGGCGTTGACGTGGGCGATGGCCTGTCGAGTGCCGATCGTCTGGCCGGCACATCGATGCCCAAGCGCCGTCGTCGCGATGCCGAATCCGATGCTCGCACCGCTCAGGGCCAGGGCGAGGGCCGTGGCCGTGGAAAGGGCCGCGGCAAGGCCGAGGCACCCGAGGCCGAGGAGGCAGCTGGTGGCCGTCGCCGCCGCAAGCGCGCGGCGTCCGTCGACAATGGCGAGGCCGCGGGTAAGAACGCTTCCCGCGAGCGCGAGGCTCAGCAGCCCCAGCAGCAAAACCGCGGCGGTGGCATGAACCCCACGCGTCGTCGCCGCCGTCACCTGTCGAGCGAGGAGCGCGAGGACGCCTTCCGCGCCGCAGCCGCTCGCGAGGCCGGTGCCGCTCCCAAGGGTGGCTCGGGTTCCGACGCGCCTGCCGACAAGGGCGGCAAGCCGCGTGGTGAGGAGGAGCGCATGCCACGTCCGTTTCGTCGCCATTCCTCGGGCACGCAGCAGAAGCCCTCGGTTCCTTCTGTGGCCGATCAGGTTTCGGATGGCGAAGTCAAGGTCACGCGCCGTCGTCCCGGGGATGGCGGGGGAGCGGCTGCCAAGGCTTCGCGTGGCGCCGCTCGCGACGAGCGCGAGCCGCGCGAGGATCGCCGTGGCGAGGGCTCGGCCGACCAGGGTCAAAAGCGCCGTCGCCGCCGTCGCTCCCGCAAGCCGCGCCAGGACGGCGGCGAAGGCTCGACCCACACCTCGTCCGCACCGCAACCGCCTACCGGCGAATAACGCCCGCGAGCGGATTTAGCCCGCCTTGCCCCGAGCGCATCGGGGTATCATAGCGCTGAATCAACAACCCTCCCTGCGACCGAACGTAGGGAGGGTTGTGTCTTGAAAAGCCATCTGAACATATTGAGCCGTCTGCAGGGTGCCGACGCCCTACCGTTTGCGGACGAATTGCTACCGTTTGCCGAGCGGGTGGCACGCGAGGCGCTCGAGGCATTGTCGCCCACGCGATGTGCCGGCTGCGAGCGCGCCGGTGCGCTGATCTGCCAGGATTGTCTGGCATCGCTCACGCTCATCGACCTACGTCATAGCTGTACCCGATGCGGCGCCCCGTTTGGGGATTTGCTGTGCACTGAGTGTTCGGTCGAGGGCGCGTCCTCGGCAATGGCGGAGGCGCTCGACCGCTGTCTGGCGTGCGCCGTCTATGCACATCCGCTGCCGCGCATTATCAAGGCGTACAAGGATGCGGGCGAGCGCCGTCTGGCACCGTATCTGGCGGAGCTACTCTACGACACCGCCTTGCATGCCCAGGTGGCAGCCTCCGATCGCTACGGCAGTGTGCTGTCCGGCGCCGACGCGGTGGTATTTGTGCCCGCGACTGCGGCAGCGTTTCGGCGGCGTGGATTCGACCATATGGAAGCAATCGCGCGCTCGTTTTGCGATCTTTCGGGTGTCCCGTTGCTGGACGCCCTGGTCAAATACGGTCATGGTGACCAGCGAGAGCTCGGCCGCGATGAGCGCCGGGAGCATGCCCGGGGCATGTACGAGACGGTCGAGGATGTGCGCGGCCGCCGTCTGCTGCTCATCGATGATGTCATTACCACGGGCGCGACCATGGCAGCAGCCTCGGCGGAGCTCAAGCGTGCCGGCGCCGCAGCAGTCGATGGCCTCGCTATCGCACGCGTTTGGTAGGGGGTGGTTTTGTGGCAGTGAAGATAGCGCGGCGCATCGAGCCGACAAGCGAGCAACTGGCGGCCTCCGTAGTCCTGACCGGTGCCTCGGCGCTGCGCATGATGCGCGCCGAGCGCCGACAAATGGGTTACATCAGCTGGAGAGACCTCGATCCCGATGAAGAGCGCCGTGTGCTGCATACATCGTCTCCCTCGGCCGAGGACATTTATCTTCCCGATTTGGTGCGGATCGGGGCCGTGAGTGGCGAGGTCCAAGAAGACTTGTGCCTGCTGGTGGGGTCGGCGAAGCAGCGTCGCCGCATGCCTGGTGCAAGCTGGTCCGTTTGTTCTACAGACCTGCCGGACGCCTCGATTTTGGAGGTGGAGCCGGGGGTGTACAGCTTGTCTCCCGAGGCCCTCTGTGCCGCCGTTGCGCGCGAAGTCGGCTGTATCCAGGCATTTGCCCTGGCCCAGGAGCTGTGCTCCAAGATTTCGCTGAGCGATCGCGGGCAGTATCTGCCCCCTTACAGCTCGCCTACCGTGAACAGGCTTGCAAAGGATAAGGACCAGCCGTCAGATGTGGGCTACTTTGAGGTCGAGCCAGTGCTGACGCCCGATCGCCTGGCAGATTACCTTGCGGCATGCAAGGGGAATGTGGCCAAACAGCTGCTGCGTCTGTGTCCCTACCTGTCAGAAAACCTGCTCTCGCCCATGGAGTGCATCATGCTCGCTCTGTTTTCGCTTCCGTTTTCCTATGGCGGATTTGACTGCGGTCCCTTTAAGACCGACTACAAGATCGAGTTCGATGACCGCGCGCAGGCAATCTCGGGGATGCCGCATGCAGTTTGCGATGCGTATCAGGAAGCAGCCCGGTTTGACCTTGAATACAACGGTGAGCTGGGCCATTCCTCCCGGAGGGGACGTATCCATGATGAAAAACGCAACACGGGCTTG
>CALLST010000136.1:0-5026 GCA_938011875.1 uncultured Collinsella sp.
AGGCCATCGCGGTGAAGTCGATCGATGAGCCCCAGGAAATCACTGCGCGCCGCCGGATCGAGTCCCGCCATGGGCTCATCGAGCACCAGGACTTCGGGCTCCATGGCGAGCACGCCGGCGAATGCCACGCGCCGTTGCTGCCCGCCCGAAAGTTCAAAGGGGCTCTTGTCACCCACCGTGGCCAGGTCGAGGCCTACGCGCGCGAGCGATGACGCAACGCGGCGGGCAACCTCGGTCTGTGACAAGCCAAGGTTATGCGGACCAAATGCCACGTCCTGTGCCACGGTCTCGGCAAACAGCTGACGCTCTGGATACTGAAACACCACGCCGACCTTGGCCTTAACCGCGGCGGCGTCTTTCTTGCTTGATAGGTCGAGCCCCAGCGCGCAAATGCTTCCCTCCTGCGGACGGATCAGCCCGTTGAGATGCTGGACCAGAGTCGATTTACCCGAGCCGGTATGGCCTGCTAGCCCCAGGAACTCGCCGCGACGCACCGTCAGCGATACATCGCGCAGCGCCCACGGACTGCTGGGGTCGTTGCCCCAGAGAGCCTGTTTGTTCGATGCGCCCTCGGCGGCTGAGCGCTTGTGCCTACGGCGACGCTCGCGGGCGCTCAGCGAATAGCTATACGAAAGGTGCGAAATCTCGATGACAGGCTCCAGCGCGTCTGCGCCATCGATTGCAGAGGAGACGTTGTCGGGAATACGAGGATCGGATGCGAAAGGCCGCCCGGCGATGCCTGTCCTACTCCGCTCGGCATAAGCCTGCACTATATCGGCGACCATATCCGCCTCGCGCACCTGTGCGCAAATGGGCACGCCCTTCGCGCGAAGCGCCCTGCCAAAACAGCACGATGCCGGTATATCCAGGTTCAGCCGCGCGAGTTCGTCCGCCCGCGTCAGAATCTCCTCGGGCGTGCCCAACATGGCAACGCGGCCCGCTTGGAAGACAGCAACGCGATCGGCCTCAGCGGCCTCTTCCATAAAGTGCGTAATCATCACGATAGTCATGCCGCGATCGTGGAGCGCATGACAGGCCTTCATAAGGCCCTTGCGTCCGCGCGGATCGAGCATCGAGGACGCCTCGTCCAATATGAGCACGCGCGGTTCCATGGCAAGCACGCCGGCAAGCGCCACGCGCTGCTTTTGGCCGCCCGAAAGCGCATGGGTCTCGTGGTGCTCAAAGCCCACCAGGCCCACGCCCTTCAGCGCCTCGCGTACGCGCTGCGCAATTTGCGCCGATGGCACGCCTAGGTTTTCGGGACCAAACGCAATGTCATCTTCGACAAGCGTTGCCACCAGCTGGTCATCGGGATTCTGGAATACCATGCCCGCGGTCGAACGGATGTCGTAAACCAGCTCGGGATCGGACGCATCCATGCCGTTGACGCGTACCGTGCCCGCATCGGGCTGCAACAGTGCATTCAGATGCTTGGCAAACGTCGACTTGCCCGACCCATTGCCACCGAGGATGCAGAAAAACTCCCCGTCCTCGATGTTCAGATCGACGCCGTCGAGCGCCGGTGCGGCACCGTCATAACTAAAGGAAACGCCCCGACACTCAATCATGCGCGGCCTTTGACCTGGTCCTTTTTAGGCGTGATGAGGTTGGAAACCGCCTTGTACACCGCAAGCGTCAATACCGAGTTAAGCACGGTCTTGATAAGGTTGAACGGCAGTACGGCAGGAATCATGAGCGGGGCGATCACATCGACCGAGCCATACCAGAACCATACGCCAATGGTAAGGTTTGCGACCATAGACAGCGCTGTAGCGGCAATGACGCCGAGCACCAGGCCAATCACGGCACCCTTATAGGTGTGCATCTTCTGGTAAACGATAGCCGCGGGCAGAATATAGCCCAGCGTGGCAACCAAGTTCATAAGCGCACCGACCCAGTCACCCGTGGTGAGCGCATGGATAACGATAGCCATAGCGGCAACAGCGGTGCCGGCACTAGGACCGTACGCAAACCCGCACACCATCGCCGGCACCAGCGACGGGTCATACGTCAAAAACGGCGCCGAAGGAAGGATGGGCAGCTGCACGTACATAAACAGGGCACCCAAGGCGCACATCAGCGCCATGGTAACGAGCTGTTTGGTGCTCCACCTATTCGTGTTCTCAAAATGGATATGCTGCGACTGTTCAGACATAAGATCACCTGCCTCTTTCATCCGGACTCTAACCGTTGGTACTGGAATCTCACCAGTTCAGCCGGCATGCGAACCAACGCACACATGGGTCGCGGACTCATCGGCTCGGCCGCAGGCGTCTCGCCTGCACCACGGCGCCCCTTTGGCACCGCCCGATTTACCGCCAGTGGGGAATTTCACCCCGCCCTGAAACAGCAATTGCAAGTGTAGCACCAGTAGGCTTTCGCGCAAGTATGCCATGGGTAATTTATGGCGGGGACCAGTTACCGCAACAACCACGTTCCCCACCCGTCCCAAAGTAACGCGCCTTTCGCGGCAAAGCCGCGAAACAGCGACCGGGACACGTATCCCCATCAGCCACGATCTCCGCCCACGCCGACCTCAAGGCCGTAAACGCAGGGAATCCGGGGGCGGGACGGGGACTTCTCTCCGGAATATTCCGCAGGACGCAAAGAGGCTCCGCAGCGCGAAGCGCGATGCGGAGCCTCTTTGCATGTCCGAGGATGTTCCGGAGAGAAACCCCCGTCACGCCCCCGGATTCCCGGTGGGAGTTCTAGACCTTGTCGGCCTTAGTACATACCGCCGCCCTGCTGACCAGCGGTAGCAGCAGCGATTGCGTCCTCAAGCTGAGTGTTCTTGGGCACATCGGAGACGGTGGCCTCGGTGATGAGGATCAGGCTGGCGACAGAAGCAGCGTTCTGCAGGGTGACGCGGCTGACCTTGACGGGGTCGAGGACGCCCATCTCGATCATGTCGCCCCACTCGCCGTTGGCAGAGTTGAGACCCTGGCCGGCGGGCAGCTCGGCAACCTTGTCGACCACGACAGCGCCCTCAAAGCCAGCGTTCTTGGCGATGGTGGCGACCGGAGCGGTCAGAGCCTTCTTGACGATATCGACGCCGATCTTCTCCTCGGGGTCGTCGATCTCGACAGCGTCGAGCGCAGGAGCAGCGTCCATGAAGGCGACGCCGCCGCCAGCGACAATGCCCTCCTCGACAGCAGCGCGGGTAGCCTGCAGGGCGTCCTCGACGCGATGCTTGATCTCCTTGAGCTCGGACTCGGTAGCAGCGCCGACCTTGATGACGGCAACGCCACCGGAGAGCTTGGCCAGGCGCTCCTGCAGCTTCTCACGGTCGAAGTCAGAGGTGGTGTTCTCCATCTCGCCCTTGATCTGAGCGATGCGGACGTCGATGGCCTCCTTGGAGCCAGCGCCGCCGACGACGACGGTGTTGTCCTTGGAGATGGTGACGGACTTAGCGGTACCGAGCATATCGGCGGTGATGTCAGCGACCTTCACGCCCAGCTCGTCCAGAGCGGCCTGGCCACCGGTGAGGACGGCGATGTCCTCGAGGATGCGCTTGCGGCGATCGCCGTAGCCCGGAGCCTTGACGGCGCAGACGTTGAGGGCGCCACGGATCTTGTTGAGGACGAGGGTGGGCAGGGCCTCGCCGTCGATGTCCTCAGCGATGATGAGCAGGCCACGGCCAGCGCGCTGGACAGCCTCGAGAACGGGCATGATGTCCTGGACGCTGGAGATCTTCTGGTCGGTGATGAGGATGTACGGATCCTTCATCACGGCCTCCATGCGGTCGTTGTCCGTGACGAAGTAAGCGGAGACATAGCCCTTGTCGAACTGCATGCCCTCGACGGTGTCGATGGTGATGTCGAACGTCTGGGAATCCTCGACGGTGATGACGCCGTCCTTGCCCACGACCTCCATGGCCTCGGCGATCTTCTCGCCGACCTCGGGGTCACCGGCAGAGATGGTACCGACGGAAGCAATCTGCTCCTTGGTCTCGACCGGCTTGGCCTGCTTCTTCATCTCGGCGACGGCGGCGTTAACGGCCTTGTCGATGCCGCGACGAATGGCCAGCGGGTTGGCGCCAGCGGCGACGTTGCGCAGACCGTCGTTGACGATAGCCTGGGCGAGCAGGGTTGCGGTGGTGGTGCCGTCACCCACGGTGTCGTTGGTCTTGGTGGCAACCTCCTTCACCAGCTGAGCGCCCATGTTCTCGATGTTGTCCTCGAGCTCGATCTCCTTGGCGACAGAAACGCCGTCGTTGGTGATGGTCGGAGCACCGAACGTGCGCTGCAGCGCAACGTAGCGGCCCTTGGGGCCCATGGTGACGGTAACGGCGTCGGCCAGAGTGTTGACGCCCTTGGCAAGCTTAGCGCGGGCATCGGTGTTGAACGTAATGTTCTTTGCCATGGTAGGTAATCCTCCAAAAGAAATGTGACTCGCGTCGCCGCTTCCGAGTCCTGTGCGGCGGGCGCGTTCAAAGACGAATCAGAGATTCTGACGAGACTAGGCCTCGACGACGGCGTAGATGTCGTCGGCGCGCATCAGCAGATACTTCTCGCCGTCGACCTTGACCTCGTTGCCACCGAACTTACCGTAGATGACAACGTCACCGACCTTGACGTCCATGGGGATGCGCTCACCCTTGTCGTTGACCTTGCCGGCGCCAACGGCAACGATGGTGCCACGCTGCGGCTTCTCCTGAGCGTTGCTGGCGATATACAGACCAGAAGCGGTCTTCTGCTCGGCCTCGTCGGGCTTGACCAGAACACGATCTGCAAGCGGCTTCAAAGACGACATGCTTGTCTCCTCCTTTTTGGGCCGCGCGGTTATACCACGCGAATTAACCCTTTTTGTTTGCGTACGCGTTGAATGGTACCCACGAATGGCGGGTTATACAACACGGAGTCAAAAAATCTTATTTTTTGGCACTTAGATTTTCTGAATGCCGGGGGATAACTTAGCGATGCCTCCCGTGTGGCTCCGGAGGGGCGGGGCATAAGGTTTCCTGCGCGGGCAGTCCTGCTCGAACGAAGGCCACATTAAGTGGCCGTCGGCTCGTGCGGAACTCGCG
>CALLST010000137.1:0-4293 GCA_938011875.1 uncultured Collinsella sp.
GCGCGAGCGTGCCGATGCGCGCCGCCTGCTTGCGCAGACCCTCTATGCCAAACGTGGCACCATCTACGACCGCAACGGCAACGTGTTGGCGTCGTCGGTCGAATGTCGCAACATCGCCGTGAACCCGCAGCTTGTCGAGGATGTTGACAAGACGGTGTCGGCGCTGGTCAAGGCAACTGGAATCGAAAAAAAGACCTGCCGCAAGCTCGTTGAGTCCGATGGAACCTGGGTGTATATCAAGCGCCAGGTGGACGAAGACGATGCTGCGACGCTGGAGAAGAAGAACCTGCCCGGTGTGCTTTTTGAGCAGGCCATGAAGCGCGTATATCCATACGGCAATCTGGCATCGCAGGTGCTGGGTGTAGTGAATGTGGACAACGATGGCTTGACGGGTCTCGAAAAGCAATACAACAAGCTTCTGACCGGCACGAACGGTTCTCTTGTACGCGAGCGCGCGAGGGACGGCAGCTATATCGCGGGCGGTGCCTATAAAAAGGTGGCTGCGGTCGACGGCGTTGATATCGTGACGACGCTCGACGTCAATATCCAGCGTGCGGCCGAGGATGCCCTGGCAGAGGCAGTTGAGAAGACTAAGGCCAAGAACGGCTCGGCGCTGGTCACCGATCCTACGACAGGCGAGATTTTGGCAGCCTGCTCGTACCCGACCTACGACCAGACCGATCTGGAGAATGCCAAGACCGAGGATATGAATCTGCGCCTGGTCACCGACGCCTACGAGCCCGGCTCGGTCTTTAAGACGCTCGTGGCGGGCGCCGGCTTCGACTTGGGCGTCGTGCGATCGAGTACGTCGTTTGAGGTGCCGGCGAGCATCAAGGTGGGCGACGATACCGTCACCGATGCCGACAAGCGCGACTACGCCATGACCATGGATGTGCGCGAGATGATGCGCCGTTCGTCCAACGTGGGCTTTGTCCTGGTGGGGCGCAAGATCGGTGCCGATGATTTTGCCACCTATGTGGACAAGTGGGGCATCGGTCATAGCTCCGGTGTCGATTTTCCGGGTGAGAGTCTGGGTATCGTCAAGGAGCGCGACCAGTACGACGGCGCCACGCTGGGCTCGATGAGCTTTGGACAGGCGCTGTCCGTCTCGCCGATTGAGATCGCACGCGCCGTGGGCGGCATCGCCAACGGCGGCGTGATGATGACACCGCACTTCTATAAGTCCAGCAAAGGCGACGAGAAGGACTGGGGCGAAGGCGAGCGCGCGATTTCGGAGGACGCCGCATCCCAGGTGACATCGTGCATGCAGACGGTCGTGTCCGAGGGAACGGGCGTTGGCGGCGCGGTTGACGGCTATGACGTGGCGGGTAAGACCGGTACGGCCGAACGTGCCGACGAGAACGGCGGCTACCTCAAGGAGAACTACATGTCGTCCTTTATGGGCTTTGCACCGGCACAATCGCCCAAGGTGCTGTGCTATATCACGCTCGACGGAACGCCGAGCGGCTCAGATGCCGCTGCGGTGCCGTTCCAGTCCATTATGGCCAACGCGCTCGACGTGCTGGGTATCCCGCACACGAAGTAGGGGGTTACAATCTTTGGGGCGTGGTTTGTTGTCCCATATGAGGGTGTTCACATGCCCTGCACCACGCATGTGCGGCGCTGGGATACAATACGCCGATAGCATTATTAGGTTTACAGGGGGGGGCTGCAATGATAGAGATCGCCGTCAACAACCTCGCGGCCGCAACAGGGGCCCGAACCGTGACGGGAGAAGCCGATCGGGTATGCCGCGGGTGCGTTATCGACTCGCGTCAGGTCGAGGAAGGGACGATTTTCGTCGCCTTTCCCGGTGAAAACGTCGACGGCAATGATTTTGCTTCCCGTGCCGTCCAGTCGGGTGCCGGCGCCGTCGTGATGACGCGTGAGCCCGAGGCCGAGCTGGTCTCGCTGGCGCAGGACAAGGGCTGTGCCATCTTGCTGACCGATGATCCCGAGGAGTTTCTGCTGCGTTTGGCGCACACGTACCGTCTGGAGCTTGGCTGCCTGGTCGTTGGCATTACCGGTTCCATCGGCAAGACGACGACCAAGGACGTACTCGCCGCTGTGCTCGCCAAGCGCTATCGTGTCTGGGCCACCAAGGGCAATTTCAATAACCTGATCGGCATGCCGCTCACGGTGCTTTCCGCTCCGGCCGATACCGAGGTCCTGGTGCTCGAGATGGGCATGAACCATTTCCACGAGATCGAGCGCCTGTCCCAGTCCGCCGATCCCAACCTTGCCATCGTGAGCAAGATTGGTACCTCTCACATCGGCATTTTGGGCAGCCGCGAGAACATCGCCCGCGCTAAGGCCGAGATTGTCCAGGGTATGTGCGCCGCCGGCGACTTCTTGCCGCTGCTGGTTTTGGGCGGTGAGGACGACTTTACGCCGTTCATTCGCGATACGTTCGCCCAGCCTGCTGGTATCGACGTGATGCTGGCCGGCGTCTCGGACGATGATGAGGTCCGTGCCCGCGACATTCGTGTTGATGACGAGGGCCGTCCGGTCTTTACGCTCGATTTTGGCCAGGGTGAGACAATCGATACCATGCTTGCCATCCCCGGCGTGCAGTCCGTTCCTAATGCCGTTAAGGCCGCCGCGGTTGCCTATCGCTTGGGCGTGACGCCCGAGCAGATCGACGCTGCCTTTAGGGGCCTCACGATCACCGGTCACCGCCAGGAGATCAAGCGCGCCAAGAGCGGTGCCCGCGTCATCGACGATTCCTATAACGCCAGTGCCGAATCCATGGCTGCTGGCCTCGATCTACTGTGCTCGCTTTCGTGCACGGGGTCTCGCATGGCGATCCTGGGCGAGATGGGCGAGATGGGCGACGAGGCTCCCCGCATGCATGAGCTCGTGGGCGCCTATGCCGCCGCCAAGAAGCTCGACATGCTGGCGTGCGTGGGTGGTGAGCTGGCCCAGCTTATGGCCGATGCCGCGCGCATGATGGGCATGGACGAGGACCGCATCCAGGTGTTCTCCGATTATCAGCAGGTGCTCGACCGCATGGGCGGCGCGCTTGAAAAACATGATGTTGTACTGGTCAAGGGTTCCCGCTTTGTTGAGCTCGACCGCTTTGTGGAAGGTGTGTGCTAGCCCATGTTCGGCAATCCCTCGTATCCAACGTATCAGGCTTTTTTGGGGCTTGGCATCGCCGCTGCCATTGCGCTGCTGCTCATGCCGTGGTGGATCAAGCTGCTTAAGGTCGAGGGTATCGGCCAGCAGGTTCGTGCCGACGGCCCCAAGCGTCATTTGGTTAAGCAGGGAACGCCCACCATGGGTGGCGTTGTCATCCTCGTCGCGATCTCGCTGACCTGCCTGCTGATGGGCAAGCTCACCACCGAGCTCGTGCTCGTGCTGCTCGCCACGCTGGCGACCGGCGTGCTGGGCCTGATCGACGACCTGACCTCCGTTACGCATGGGCGCTCGCTCGGTCTGACGCCCCATGCCAAGATGATCGGTCTAACCATTATCTGTGTCACCTTTACGGTACTTGCCGTTAACTGGTGCGGCGTCGCCCCCGAGATTCGTTTTCCCGGCGGCCTGACGATTGACCTCGGTGTTCTTTCGACCACTATCTGCGGCCTTTCGTTCCCGTGGCTCTACAGTGTCTTTTGCTGGCTGATGATCGCCGGTCTTTCTAATGCCGTGAACCTGACCGATGGTCTGGACGGCCTTGCCGGCGGCAATTCCATGATTGCCATGCTCGCCATGGCCGCCATGGCGTTTTTGCACGGTGACGTGAACCTGTCCATCTTCTGCACGGCGTGCGCCGGCGCCTGCCTGGGCTTTTTGTGGTTCAACTGCTATCCGGCGAGCATCTTTATGGGCGATACCGGCTCGCTTGCCCTGGGTGCCGCTTTTGCCTGCACCTCCATCATGACCAACACCGAAGTCGTTTCCCTCATCATCGGCGGTCTGTTTATCGTCGAGACCCTGTCGGTCATGATCCAGGTTGTCTATTTCCACTTTACGCACAAGCGCGTCTTCCTTATGGCGCCCATCCATCATCATTTCGAAAAGAAGGGCTGGGCCGAGACCAAGGTCGTCATCCGTTTTTGGATTATCGCTGCGGCCTTTGGTGCCGTTGGCCTTGCTTTGTTCTTCCAGTTGGGATAGTGGTCTTTCATGCCTCTTGCTGATGTCTTTAGCCTGCTCGTTTTGGGTCAGGGCAAATCCGGACTCGATTACGCCCGCTGGGCGATGGCCCATCCCGAGCGCGTAACCGCCGTTCCCGTGTATGCCGGCGGCCCCACTTCGCCCAATGCCGCCACGCGTGCGCGGGAGGCG
>CALLST010000138.1:0-3125 GCA_938011875.1 uncultured Collinsella sp.
GTTGGGGCCAGGCCCGATTTTGCCTCTTGACAATGTCCTGCTCATATTAAAAGGAACGTCCCTAAGTGCCGGATTAGTATTCGATGCCTTGGCGGGCTAGGAGGCCTTCGTCGAAGTAGTGTTTGATGGGGCGCATTTCGGTGATCAGGTCGGCAAGATCGGCCAGTGGCAGCAGCCCGCGGCCGGTGAGCACGAGCTCCGTGGTGGCGGGCTTTATCGCGATCAGCGTTTCGACATCCTCGCGCGTCACGAAGCCGCGGCGCATGGCTTCTCCTAGCTCATCCAAGATGAGCACGTCGACCTGCGAGATCTGTTCGCGTGCAAGTTCCATGATCTGCTCGGCGCAAGCCTCGGGCGTCTCACGGTCGGCCTGTACAATGCGCAGTCCCAGGTGCGGCGCGGCATCGTGTTCGGCGCAGTGCAGCTTCTTGGCAAACTGAAGCATGAGCACGTTAAGTCCATAGCCCGTGGCGCGCAGCGCAAGCCCCAGCGCAGCCGTCGTCTTGCCCTTGCCGTCGCCCGTATAGATTTGAACCCTGCCGACTTCCAGTGATGCCATCTCTGTCCTTTCGTGCCCGGCGTCGGTTTATCGCCGTCCGGGTTGGGTATTATAGAAAAGATTATCAACCCCAGTAGATGGAGTTCAAGCAGATGGAGATGGATGACAACAAACGTAGACGGAATATGATCCTCTACGTGCTCATCGCCTTCGTCGTCTACCTCGTGCTCTCGACCGTTCTGTTCCCCAACATCGGTCACACGCAGCAGATTACGAAGACCGATTACTCGACGTTTGTCAAAGCGCTCGATAAGAAGAGCGTCGACAAGGTCGAGTACAACACGGACGATTACACGATTTATTACACCAAGAAGGGCGAGGATGAGAACATCGCCTACAAGACGACCGGTGTGCCGAATGACGCGGGCTTTACCGATCGCGTGCTTGAATCTGGTGCCTCGCTTGAGTCAGTCGTTCCCGATAAGAACTCGGGTCTGATGACCTACTACCTGCTCACGCTCATCCTTCCCATGGCGATTTTCTTCCTGATCGGCTGGTGGCTCAACCGCCGCATGAAGAAGGCCATGGGTGATGACGGCCCGTCGATGAACTTTGGCGGCGGCGGTTTTGGCGGCGGCGGACTGGGTAAGTCCGGCGCGCGCGTGATCGCCTCCAAGGACGTGGGCGTGACCTTTAAGGACGTCGCCGGCCAGGAAGAGGCCAAGGAGTCCCTCAAGGAGGTCGTCGACTTTCTGGAGAAGCCGCAGCGCTACGAGGAGATTGGCGCCAAGCTGCCGCGCGGTGCTCTCCTTGTTGGCCCTCCGGGTACCGGTAAGACCCTGCTTGCCAAGGCTGTTGCCGGCGAGGCGGGCGTGCCGTTCTTTAGCATTTCGGGTTCTGAGTTCGTCGAGATGTTCGTCGGCCGCGGTGCCGCCAAGGTTCGTGACCTGTTTAAGCAGGCCAAGGAAAAGGCCCCGTGCATCGTCTTTATCGACGAGATCGATACCATCGGCAAGAAGCGCGATGGCGGCGGCTTTAGCGGCAACGACGAGCGCGAGCAGACGCTCAACCAGTTGCTGACCGAGATGGATGGCTTCGATAACCACAAGGGTATCGTTGTCCTTGCCGCAACCAACCGTCCCGACAGTCTCGATCCCGCTCTACTGCGCCCCGGTCGTTTTGACCGCCGCATCCCCGTCGAGTTGCCCGATCTGACCGGCCGTAAGAACATCCTCGAGCTTCACGCCAAGAGTGTGAAGACCGAGCCGCCGATCGATCTGACCGCGATTGCCCGCGCCACGCCCGGTGCCTCGGGCGCCGACCTGGCCAATATCATCAACGAGGGCGCCCTGCGCGCCGTTCGCGAGGGTCGCAAGCGTGCAACCCAGGACGACTTCGAGGAGTCGGTGGAGGTCGTCATTGCCGGCCAACAGCGTAAGTCCACGGTGCTTTCCGACCACGAGAAGCAGGTCGTTTCCTACCACGAGATCGGCCATGCTATCGTCGCTGCCCGCCAAAAGGGTTCCGCGCCGGTTACCAAGATCACCATCGTGCCGCGCACGAGCGGTGCTCTTGGCTATACCATGCAGGTCGAGGAGGACGAGCGCTTCCTGACGACACGCCAGGAGGTCTTGGACAAGCGCGCCGTCTACTGCGGCGGCCGTGCGGCCGAGGAACTCATCTTTGGCGAGATGACGACCGGTGCCGCCAACGATATCGAACAGGCCACCAAACTTGCCCGTAACATGGTGACGCGCTTTGGTATGTCCGATGAGTTTGGCATGATGGCGCTCGGTACCGTGCAGAACGCGTATCTCAATCAGGACACGTCGCTCACCTGCGCCCCCGGTACGGCCGAGCGCGTGGACGCGATTGTCGCCAAGCTGATCGAGGATGCGCACGACCGCGCTTTGCAGATTCTGAAGGAGAACAAGTTTAAGCTCCATGAGCTGGCTCGTTATCTGTACAAGAAGGAGACGATCACGGGCGAGGAGTTTATGAATCTCCTCACGCGCGAGAAACCGCTGATGCCGAAGCAGCAGTAATACTAGTTGCGCAGTGTCAATCGCCCCATTTGAGTGTCCATCTCAAATGGGGCGATTTGCGTGGGGAGAGTTGTATATGAAGATCGTGGTGAGCGCCTGTTTAATGGGCGAGAGCTGCAAGTATAACGGGCTCGACAACTATCATCGAGAGCTGATCGAGGCTTGCGAGCGCACGGGGACCGAGGTCCTCTTGGTGTGCCCTGAGGTCTTTGGCGGCCTGCCCACGCCGCGCAAGCCGTCCGAGATTGTGAACGGCGAGGTCCGTACCTGCGAGGGCATCTCGGTTGATCGCGAATTTCGCCTGGGTGCCCAACGTGCGCTCGATATGTGCGAGCAGGCGGGCGGCCCGTCTGAGATCGCCGCGTGCATCCTGCAGGACCGCAGTGCCTCGTGCGGCGCGGGTCGCATCTACGACGGCACCTTTAGTGGCACGCTCACCGCGGGCAACGGCGTTTTTGTCGATCTGCTGCTGCGTCACGGGTACCGTGTGATTCCGGCTAGCGAGTTCGATCCCAGCATGTTGGAACATTGTCCACAGCACTCGAACCCAACACTTCCTCACGGGTGACCGTTTTGGCATC
>CALLST010000139.1:0-1820 GCA_938011875.1 uncultured Collinsella sp.
GCTGCAGGCGGTACTTGGTGTCCTCCAGACAAAGATAGATCGCACCCGCCCGCACCGTGGCCTTCCCAAGGAACGGCTGACCCATCGCCACGCTCTGGCAAAGCTGCAGGCAGAGGATGGACTTTCCGAACTTCGGCGGTGAGCAGAGCAGGTTGGTGGAGCTCGTGGGCAGAAGCCCTTCCACCAACCACACGGGTGGCTTCAGGACTTCCTCCATAAGCTCTTGTGCCCCGATGGACTCGGGCTTAGGGAGCATAGCAATCACCGCCGTCAACCTGTTGCGGGGCACGGCAAACGCACCAACGACCGCGATAGTCGCGAGCCATGGTAAAGCCCATAGCCTGGCAGAAGGCATCGAGTTTGTCCTCCAAGCCGAACAAATAGCCGAGAAGCTCACCTTCATCCGGCCAGTGGTCGAAACCGTGGCGGGCAAGCAGACGCTTCTGCTCCTCCAGGCTGCAAAAGTAGCTAGTCTCCATGGTCCACCCTCTCGATTGCGGGGTGGCGATGCGCTATCATGCGCTTCGGCGCGGGGGCCGGCGCGTCTTTTCCAGGGACGAGCGCCGGTTCCTGCTGCTGGGTTGCCTGTTCCATAGGCATCATGTCCTTTCTCCTAACGGCGCGCCATCGCTTTGACGGCGGCATCCTCCTTGTCTACGTCCGCGGTTTCGGGCTCGACGCCCAAGGCGGCGAAGGTCTTCGCCAGAATCACGAGCGTCGCTTCGAGCTCTGGACTTATGCCCGTCCCATCGCGGATGCGGCGCAGCTCACGGTAGGCCGCGTCCATGTGCTCGCACAACGCCTTTTGCAGGCGACTGCTGGGCACGACCTTCACCTCGCGGTTAAGCAAACGCGAGGTGATGTAGTCCTGCTTGGTCATGCCGCTCATGGCTACCTGCGCATTGATGAGCTTCGCCTCTTCAGGCGAGACCCGAAACGCGACGGTAACATTACGATGGCGACCATGCTGGTCAAGGTTCATCTGGCTCATGTCGTTCACCTCCCTTCCAGATTTTCGAGAGCTCTTGCCATGTCCGTCTGAACGTTGGGGAACAGGTCCGCGTAGCGGTACGTGATGTCAACGGCCTCGTGGCCCATGCGATCGGCAATGGCCAACGCGCTGAACCCAAGGTCGATGAGCAGCGACACGTGGCTACGTCGGATGTCGTGGATACGGATGACTTTCACGCCCGAAACCGCGCAACCGCGGCGCATTTCACGGTACAGATAGCTCTTCGTAACCTTAAACATGCGCTCATCCGCTTGAATGCCTTCGAGCGTGATGAATTCCTTGACCTCATCGATGACAAAGTCGGGCACGGCGATCGCGCGTACCGATTTCGCAGTCTTTGGGTCAGTGACGACATCTTCGCCATGAATGCGCTGGTAGGAGCGGGTGATACGAAGCAAGTTCTTGTCGAAGTCGAAGTCGCTCGGCGTCAACGCCAGAAGCTCTCCCTCACGAATCCCGGTAAAGTACAACAACTCGAACGCCGTAAACGACAAGGGCTTGTCCATGATGGCGTCGGCGAACCTCAGGTACTCGTCTTTGGTCCAAAAGTCGACATTCAAAGGCTTGGCCTTCTTGACCTTGTCGACCTTTGCGTATGGACTTTTTGCCAGGCCGTAATACTTGACGGCATGATTCAAGATTGCGCTAAGTTGGTTTGCCACAGTGCGGATATACGTCTTGCTATAAGGCTTTCCCGTGCTCGGGATTACCGCCTTAGCCAGGGCGTTCTGCCAGGTAATGACATATTGCGCGGTGATCTCGTTATGATTATTTGTTCAAAAGAAAGGCATGATCTACTTTTCGAGGT
>CALLST010000140.1:0-2027 GCA_938011875.1 uncultured Collinsella sp.
TCTTGGGGAAAGCCTGACGAGCGACGACTATCTCATCATTGCCGGCGACTTTGGCTTTCCGTGGGATTTCTCTGCCGAGGAGTGTGCCGACATCGCTTGGCTGGAGTCGCGCCCCTATACCGTGCTGTTCGTCGACGGCAACCACGAACGTTTCGACCACTGGGCGGAGCGACCCATGGAGTTGTGGCACGGTGGGCTGACGCAGCGCCTGTCGGATACCTCGCCCATACGGCGCCTGACGCGCGGTGAGGTTTTTGAGCTCGACGGCTCAACGATCTTTACCATGGGCGGTGCCACGAGCGTGGATAAGGAATACCGCATTCCGTATTCCAGCTGGTGGCCGCAGGAGCTGCCGGACGAGCGCAACTTTGAGGAGGCGCGGACAAAGCTCGACAGCGTAGACTGGAAGGTCGACTACGTGATCACCCACACCTGCTCTACGCGCATGCTTTCGCCCACGCTCTATCCGGGGCCTGGCTGGAATTACCCCGCCGTTGATCGGCTTACGGCATTTTTCGATGAGCTGGAAGACCGCTTGGATTACAAGCGCTGGTACTACGGGCATTTTCATCGGGATGCCAACCCTGCCGAGCGCCATACCGTGCTCTACGACTACATCGTTCGCCTGGGCGACGAACTCCAGCCCTGGGATGTTGCGTAGGGGCGGGGTGGCTGACTACTCGGCCGTTACAGTGATGTTTTCCCGGTGCGCGCGGATGACGTCCCAGGTAAAGTGCTCGACCAGCTGCTCGGCAGAGCGCGGTGTGGTGTCCGGTGCGATGCCCGTTTGCCCAGCGAGCCAGCCCAGTAGCGCCTCGGGTGTGCCAAAGCGGGCGCGGAGCTCGCCCAGGTCCAGATCGCGGTCGCGCTTGGAAAGGCGGCGGCCGTCCGGCGACATGAGCAGCGGAATGTGCGCGTAGCGCGGCGTGAGAAGTCCCAGCAGATGCTGCAGATAGATTTGACGCGGCGTGGAGCCAAGCAGGTCGCATCCGCGTACGATCTCGGTAACACCCATGGCGGCGTCATCGACCACCACGGCCAGTTGATAGGCAAACACGCCGTCGCTGCGACGCACCAAAAAGTCGCCGCATTCGGTGGCGAGCGCCTCACATTGGGCACCATACGTGCGGTCCACGAATTCGATCACATCGTCTGCGAGGTCATCGACGGTGGGCACGCGCAGACGCGTGGCCGGGGCGCGCAGGGCGCTGCGGCGGGTAACCTCTTCGGCAGAAAGGCCTCGGCAGGCGCCGCGGTAGATGGGCGTGCCGTCGCTCGCGTGCGGTGCACTCGCGGCGTGGAGCTCGGCGCGTGTGCAAAAGCAGGGATAGGTGAGGCCGGCGTCTTGCAGCTGGCGCAGGGCGTCCTCGTACAGATCCAGGCGATCGTGCTGGTAGTAGGGGCCTTCGTTCCACTCGAGTCCCAGCCAGGTCAGGTCGTCAATCAGTTGAGCGGCAAGTTCCGGGCGCTTGCAGCGATCGTCCAGGTCCTCGATACGCAACACGATGCTGCCACCCTGGCTGCGGGCCGAAAGCCACGCGCACAGGCAGCTGAACACGTTGCCCAGGTGCATGCGGCCCGAGGGCGACGGGGCAAAGCGGCCCACGACAGGCGCAGGAGCGGAGGCGGGCAGCGTCGTTGGCGCGTTCGCGGAGGGCGCTGCTATGTTGCGTGCGTTGATATCCATGCGGACGAGTATAGCGCGGGGCGCGGTGGGGGAGACGCTGCCGTGGCCTGCAAGTTGCTGAGGCCGCGCGTTGCGCGTGCCGGACCACCGGCTCGGCACCTTAATCGTCGTCAATCAATTTAGCCCTCAAACGACAGAAACCCCGGCAGCTCTTCGCAACTGCCGGGGTTTCCGCGGAAAAGGGGGACATGATCCTCGAGCGAACGGCAAAGGGGCAAACCGTTTTCGCTCAACTGCTTTATGCCCCTCGGCTGGCGGCTCAATCAGCCCGTGCCGCGCCCACACTAAGCCGCTACACCTGAGACGGAGCTGTGAAGTGGTATCTATTCCCGGGGCGGGC
>CALLST010000141.1:0-2585 GCA_938011875.1 uncultured Collinsella sp.
GCTCGGTGGCGATGCGTGAGGTATCGTCCGACGAGTTGTTGTCATAGACATAGACCGTCGCTTGCGGAAGCTCGCGGTGAAAGTCGTCGATGACTTTGCCGATCGTGAGCGCTTCGTTGTAGCAGGGGATGATGACGGCGATGGATTCAGAATTCACTCAATGCTCCTTATACATTCAATCCTTGAAAGTATAGCCGTTTGGGCTTGGCATCCTAAGATGTGGGTTAGTTCTCCAGTTTTGTTGCGCGAATCGTTTGCATGGCTGTCGGGTCTATACTGTTCGTTTGTCAACGATTACGAGTAAAGGAGTTGCATCCGTGTCGGATCAGACAAAGCAACAAGAAACTCGCAGTCTGCCTGCGACGTTTGCTAAGAATGAATTTGAGAAGGACGCGTTTATCCTTCGTCAGCTGGTTACCAAGGATTTTAAGATTAAGTATCGTCGCAGCGTTTTGGGCGTTGCGTGGTCGGTGCTCAACCCGCTGCTGATGATGATCGTCATGGCCATCGTGTTCTCGACGATTTTTGCTCAGGGTCGCAACGGCTCCATTACGCCCGAGATGTACCCGCTGTACTTGATCGTGGGTAACGTCACCTTTGCCGTCATGTCCGAGTCTACGAACCAGGCGCTGACGTCGATCGTGGGTGCTGCCCCGCTGCTTAAGAAGGTTAAGGTGCACCGCTGGGTCTTCCCGGTGCAGAAGGTGCTCTTTTCGCTGGTGAACTTTGCCTTCTCGCTGGTCGCCGTCGCCATCGTTATGCTGTGGTTCCGCGTTATGCCTTCTTGGCACCTCATTCTGCTGCCTGTTTGTCTGCTCTTGCTTATGTGCTTCTGCATGGGCCTTGGCTTGATGCTTTCTGCCCTTACGGTCTTCTTCCGCGATGTCATGCATCTGTGGAGCGTTGTCATTACGGCGTGGACCTACCTTACGCCCATCTTCTGGACGACTGATTTTGTCGCGCAAATGCCGCATCTCGTGCGTATTTTGGTGTATGCGAACCCCATGTATAACTACCTGCAGTTTATGCGTGATATCTTCCTGTTCCAGACCACGCCTTCGCTCATGACGTTTGGTTTGTGCGTGGCTTGGGCGGTCATTGCGCTTGTCATCGGCTATGCCGTGTTCCATAAGTCCGAGCGCAAGTTCATCCTCTACATCTAAGGAGTGCTGTGATGACTGAATCTGTTGTTGATTACAGCGAGCAGCCTCTGGCTGTCGAGGTCGACGACGTCACCATGATCTTTAACATGGCGTCCGAGTCGCTGACCAACCTCAAGGAGTACTTCATCAAGCTTGCCAAGCACGAGCTGTTCTTTGAGGAATTTAGGGCGCTCAAGCATATCTCGTTTGATATTCATCGCGGCGAGGTCGTGGGCCTGGTGGGCACCAATGGTTCCGGCAAGTCTACGATGCTCAAGATTATCGCTGGCGTGCTTGAGCCTAGCGAGGGCAGTGTTAAGGTGCACGGTAACATCGCGCCGCTGATTGAGCTTGGTGCCGGCTTTGACCCCGAGCTGACGGCGCGCGAGAACATTTATCTAAACGGCGCGCTGCTCGGCTATACCAAGGAGTTCATCGACGCCAACTTTGACGGCATTATTGAGTTCGCTGAGCTTCAGAACTTTGTCGATATGCCGCTTAAGAACTTCTCCTCGGGCATGGTGGCGCGTATCGCCTTTGCAATCGCGACGATTACCGAGCCCGATATTCTGATCGTTGACGAGACACTTTCCGTCGGTGATGTGTTCTTCCAGCAGAAGTGCGAGGCCCGCATCCAGCACTTTATCCAGAGCGGCGACGTGACGGTTCTGTTCGTTTCGCACTCCATGGAGCAGGTTGAGCGCATCTGCCAGCGTGCCGTTTGGATTGAGAAGGGTGACCTTCGCATGGACGGCCCGGTCAGTGAGGTCTGCAAGGCGTATCGCGAGCAGTTCAACTAGGTTATAATTACTTGCGCTTGGCCGAATTGTTTGGCTGGGCGTGCGGTTATTTGCTCCATTAGCTCAGTTGGATAGAGCAGGGGACTTCTAATCCCAAGGTCGACGGTTCGAATCCGCCATGGAGCACCATCGTTTATTAAGCCCGGATCGCTTGGTGGTCTGGGCTTTTTTCGTCTTGCTGATGTGGATTGGCCTTTCAGCGACTCCAACGCATGGAACACTCCGATAAGTCTTTCGCAACCGCATTCAGCGATTACGGCAATAGAACTTAGTGCGGCATTCTAGTCGCATCTTCAACATCCAGAAAATCATTCGTGGCGCCAACAAACTCCTGCATGTTCCTGACGATGCGGCCATCGTTATCGATGCGAATCTCAAAACGCTTCCAGGGGAACTTCATGACGTGGTAAAGGGTTACCAGCACATCCTGTTCTTTGCCAATTTTGAGCAGCCAACGGGCGCAGTTATCGCCGCAGGTGGAAGCATTAAAGACCATGTTGGGGAGATTGCGGACAAGCAGGAGCGTCTTTACTCCGCCGGATAACTCGAGCGGGCTGATCGAGCCCAGCTGCTTGCTTATGATGTTGTGAGAGCCGATGAACTCCGATCCGTCAACGCCTTTAATAATTTGCGCAGCCATGGG
>CALLST010000142.1:0-12316 GCA_938011875.1 uncultured Collinsella sp.
GTATCATTCCGCTGCACTCCTGGCTGCCCCAGGCGCACCCCGAGGCGCCGTCCAACGTGTCCGCCCTCATGTCCGGCGGCATGATCAAGATCGGCATCCTGGGAATCCTCAAGGTCGGTCTCGACCTGCTCGCGGGTTCGGGCGTCCAGCTCTGGTGGGGCCTCATGGTCCTGGTCTTTGGATCCATCTCGTCGGTCCTGGGCGTCGTCTACGCCCTCCACGAGCACGACATTAAGCGCCTGCTGGCCTACCACTCCGTCGAGAACATCGGCATCATCTTGCTCGGTGTCGGCGCGTCCATGACGGCGCACGCCCTGGGCAACGACGTCATCGCGACGATCGCGCTCATGGCCGCCCTCTACCACACGCTCAACCACGCCATGTTCAAGGGCGAGCTGTTCCTCGGCGCGGGCTCCCTGCTCTATGCCACGGGTACGCGCAACATGGAGAAGATGGGCGGCCTGTTCCGCCGTATGCCGGTCACGGCCGTCTGCTTCCTCATCGGTGCCCTTGCCATCTCGGCTATCCCGCCGCTCAACGGCTTCGTTTCCGAGTGGTTCACCTACCAGTCCCTGTTCAACATCTCGACGCTCTCCGACCCGGTCGTCATGGTGTTCGCCGTCGCCTCCGCGGCCGCCCTCGCCATCACCGGTGCCCTGGCCGTCACGTGCTTCGTGAAGGCCTACGGCGTCTCGTTCGCGAGCAGCCCTCGTTCCCAGGAGGCCGCGAACGCCAAGGAGTCCCCGGCTCCGATGTTGTTCTCGCAGATGCTCCTCGCGGCCATCTGCGTGGTGCTGGGAATCGGCTCTCCCGTCATCGCCCCGGTTCTGGGCGACGTCGCCCAGAGCGTGCTTG
This sequence comes from uncultured Collinsella sp., assembly GCA_938011875.1. Taxonomy (GTDB): domain Bacteria; phylum Actinomycetota; class Coriobacteriia; order Coriobacteriales; family Coriobacteriaceae; genus Collinsella. The sequence continues at coordinate 856 of CALLST010000142.1, forward strand.
CCGGCTCTGCCGTCACAGCCACCTCGGGCGTGTCTCTCGTGAACGAGATTTCCGGTGCCGCCACCTCCACCCCCGCGATCGCCATCGCGCTCGTGGTCCTCACCGGCCTCGCGTTCGCGTTGAGGTCCTGCCTCGGCGCCAAGGCCCCCGCTAAGAAGACCGACCCTTGGGCGTGCGGCTACGAGCCCAACGAGCACATGCCCGTCGTCGCCACGAGCTTCGCGTCAGACGTAGAGCTCTTCATGGGCCCGCTCTACACCCTGCGCGAGGTATGCACCAAGATCTGCTGGTCCATCGCGCACGTGTTCCAGAAGCTCACCGGTGTCGCCCAGGGCGTTGAGCCCCTGCCCGACCGCTTCCTGGTCGATGCACCGAGCGAGGGTGCCGATAAGCTGGCCGGCCTCGCCTCCAAGATCGAGGGCGGCAACTACTCCGTATACATCTGCTACATCGTCGCGGCGCTCGTGGTCTTCCTCGTGCTCGCCGTGGTCATGGTCTAGAGAGGGGAGAGGATATTATGAACATCGTTCTTGCGATGGCGCAGGGCCTCGTGGTCATGCTGGTCGCGCCCTTCTTCTCCGGCCTCGCCCGTGTGATTCGCGCGAAGATGCACAATCGCCGCGGTCCGTCCATCCTTCAGGATTACCGGGACCTCGCGAAGCTCATGGCGCGTCCCGAGTCCGTGAGTTCCGACTCGAGCTTCGTGCTGCGCATCATGCCGCCGCTGTTCCTCGCGGTGTCGTTTATGCTCGCCATGGGCCTGCCCATGTTCACGCTCCAGAGCCCCATGCCCGTCTTTGGTGACGCCATCACCATCATGTACGCGCTCGCGCTGTCCCGCTTCTTCTTCGCGCTGTCCGGCGTGGATTCCTCCAACGCCTACGCGGGCTTCGGCGGTATCCGCGAGCTCCTCATGAGCGTGCTCATCGAGCCGTCCATGCTCATCGCGCTGTTCACCGTCGCCATCGTGTGCGGCTCCACGGACATTGCGACCATGGGTCAGCACATCGTTACGGGCAACGTCTCGAGCGTCGTCGCCGTCATCCTCGCCGGCGTCGCCTTCGCGGCCGCCTGTTACATGGAGCTCGGCAAGCTTCCGTTCGATCAGGCCGAAGCCGAGCAGGAGCTCCAGGAGGGCCCGCTCGCCGAGCTCTCCGGCCCGTCCCTGGCCATGATGAAGCTCGCCATGGGCATGAAGCAGGTCGTGGTCGTCGCTTGGTTCACCTCCATCTTCATCCCCTGGGGAGAGCCCGCGACCATCGGCGTCACCGCTCTCGTGGGCGCCGTCGTCTTCCTTGTCAAGTGCCTGGTCGATTTCGTTGTCTGCGGCGTGCTCGAGAACTCCGTTTCCCGTTCGCGCTTCAAGGTGCTCGGTAACCAGACCTGGGCCGTCGTCGGCATCGCGGTCCTCGCGTTCGTCTTCGTCGTCGTAGGCGTGTAGGGAGAAGGGAGAAACTATGTCAATCGAATCGAGCTTGTCCCTCTTAGCCAAGGTGGCGATCGCCGTCCCCATGCTGGGCTCCCTGCTCATCGTCATGCTGCCGCGTCCCTACGCTAAATGGATCTGCGCCTTTGCCGGCGGCATCGCCACGGTCGCTTCCGTTGGCTTGGCCGCGACGTTTGCCGGAAACGGCATGAACGCGGTCGATGTAACCTGGGCGAGTATGGGCCAGACCTTGGTCATGGGCTTCATATTCGACCGGATGAGCACGCTGCTCGCACCCGCGTTCGTCGCTATCGGCCTGCTCGTCGTCATCTATTCGTTCCCGTACATGAGCGATAAGAACAAGGAGCATCCCGACGCGCCCCGTCGCCGCTTCTACGTGTACTTCTCCACGTTCATCGGCGCCATGGCCGGTCTCGCCTACAGCTCCACCATCGTCGGCCAGCTCGTTTTCTTCGAGATCACCGGCGTGTGCTCCTGGGGCCTCATCAGCTACTACATGACGCCCACGGCCAAGAAGGCCGGTATGAAGGCGCTCATCATCACCCATATCGGCGCTCTGGGACTCTACATCGGCGCGGCCTTCCTGTTCGCCGGAACCGGCACGTTCGCGCTGAGCGCGATCTCCCAGCTCGATTCCGGTATGAAGACCGTCGTGCTGCTGCTCATCCTGTTCGCCGCTTGGGCCAAGTCCGCCCAGTTCCCGCTCTACATGTGGCTGCCCTCCGCAATGGAGGCCCCCACGCCCGTTTCCGCCTACCTCCATGGCGCGTCCATGGTGAAGGTCGGCGTGTGCGTGTTCGCCCGCGCTCTTGCGAGCGCCGGCGATATCCCCGAGATCGTCGGTTGGGTCGCCATCATCGACGCCGTCGTGACCATGCTCTTCGGCTTCCTCATGTACCTGCCCCAGAAGGATATGAAGCGCCTGCTCGCCTTCTCGACGATCGCGCAGCTCGCCTACGTGTTCTTCGGCCTGGGCCTCTCCGTGTTCGGAAGCCAGATGGCGTTCAACGGCGCCGTCGAGCACATCTTCAACCACGCGTTCACCAAGACCCTGTTCTTCCTCATCGCCGGCTCCCTCAGCTTCACGCTGGGAACCCGTATGTTGCCCAAGATCCAGGGCCTCATGAAGAAGTACCCGGTCACGGGCGTGGGCTTTGCGGTCGCCGCGACCGCTATCGCCGGCGTGCCCCCCATGAGCACGTTCTTCTCCAAGTTCCAGATTATTTCCGGTGGCTTCGCGGTTGGTGCTTCCAACACGGTCATCTTCGTCCTCGTGTGCGTCATGGTCGTCGAGACCGTCGCCACCTTCGCATGGTTCCTGCGTTGGATGGGTAAGGTCCTGCCCGGTGAGCCGAGCGAGACCGTGGCCGCCGGCCAGCCCCTTCCGCGCGCCATGGCGTTCGTGTTCGTCGTCCTCATGATCATGGTCGTCGTCGCCGGTCCTCTGTCCTCTAGTTGGATGGGTTAGGAGGTAGGACATGGGTTATTCGTTAGTCAATATCCTGGGCGGTCTTCTGATCGTGACCTCCACCATGGTGGTCGTCTCGAAGACCATCCCGTCCGCCATCAAGTGGTACGCGATCCAGTCGGTTGTCCTGGTGGGCGTGCTGCTCACCCTGGGCCTCACCACCGGTGCCACCGAGCTTCTCATGTGGGCCGCGTCGGCCTTCGTCACCAAGGTGATCCTCGTTCCGTTCATTCTCAACCGTGCCTACAAAAAGATGGGTTCGCCTGCCGATAGCACGCTGACCTCCTCCATCAAGCCGGCCTGGACCATCATCCTCACCGGTCTGGAGGTGGCCATCTGCTTCGCGGTGGTCACGCGCCTGAGCCTGCCCACCGCTGAGGTGGCTACTCCGGCCCTCGCCATCAGCTTCGCGCACTTCTTCGTCGGCCTCACGTGCATCATCTCCCAGCGCAACATCCTCAAGCAAATCTTCGGGTACTGCCTTATGGAGAACGGTAGCCACGTGACGCTCGCCCTGCTCGCGCCCACGGCCCCCGAGATCATCGAGATCGGCATCGCCACCGACGCCATTTTCGCCGTCATCATCATGTCCGCCGTCGTCGTGAGGATCTGGAACGACACCAAGTCGCTCGACTCCCACGACCTGACCGAATTGAAGGGGTAGGCCATGGATGTTTCAATGCTGACGGTCGCCCTGCTCGCTTGTCCCCTCGTGTTCTCCCTGATTATGGCTGCGCTCCCCAAGACGACGTCCTACAGCGTCTTTGCGGGGCTCAACACCATCTCCGTCGCGGCGACCCTCGTCCTTTCGGTCGTCACCGCGGGAACCATGCTCTCGAGCGGGCAGAATATCGACGCTTTGGGCCTGTGGCTCCATCTCGATTCGCTCTCGTCGATCTTCGTCCTTCTGGTAGGCATCATCGGGTTCATCACCGGCGTGTACTCCATCTCCTATATCAAGATCGATATCGAGGAGAAGACCATGCCGGCCGAGCGCACCAAGCAGTACTACGCGCTGTTTAGCCTGTTCGTTTTCACGATGCTGCTCGCCTGCCTGTCCAACAACATCATCCTCACCTGGGCGGCGGTCGAGGCCACCACGCTGTCGACCGTGTTCCTCGTGGGCATCTACAAGAACAAGCAGGCGCTCGAGGCGTCTTGGAAGTACGCGATGGTCTGCACCGCCGGCGTGGCCTTCGGCCTGTTCGGCACGCTGCTCATCTACGCGAACGCCGCCGATATCATGCCCAACGCGCATGAGGCAGCCTTCCTCACCTCCATCATGCCCTACGCCGACCAGTTCGACCCGATGCTCGTGCGCCTCGCGTTCGCGTTCATCGTCATCGGCTTCGGCACCAAGGCGGGCCTGTTCCCCATGCACACCTGGCTGCCCGACGCGCACTCCCAGGCTCCGAGCCCGGTCTCCGCGCTGCTCTCGGGCGTGCTGCTCAAGTGCGCCATGCTGGTGATCATCCGCTTCTACTCCCTGTCCATCATCACGGTGGGCGACACCTATCCGCGTACGCTCCTGCTCATCCTGGGCACGCTGTCCATCCTGGTGGCCGCCCTGTGCATCTTTAAGCAGGACGATATCAAGCGCCGCTTCGCGTACTCCTCCGTCGACAACGTCGGCGTGGTCGCGCTGTGCCTGGGTATCGGTGGCCCGCTCGGTATCGCCGCCTGCCTGCTGCACTGCATCTTCCACGGTTTCACGAAGGCGCTCGCCTTCTGCATGGCCGGTAACATCCAGCACATCTACCACACCCGCGACCTGAACAAGATCAAGGGCGTCGTCGAGATCGCTCCCGTCACGGCAGCGCTCACCATCATCGCCCTGCTCGCGCTCGCCGCCTTCCCGCCGTTCGCCCTGTTCATCTCCGAGTTCCTCACCTTCGTGGCCGGCGTTCAGTCCGGTCCCATCTGGGTGGTCGTGCTCGTGGCCATCGGCCTCACCGGCGTGTACTTCGCCCTTACCGGCATCGCGCTCAAGTCCATCTTCGGCAAGGCGCCCGAGGGCATGAAGCGCCACGAGGTGCCCGCCCTCATGATCATCCCCGAGATCGCCCTCGCGATCGTGGTCATGTGGTTCGGTATCGCCACCCCGGTCGCCATCACGAGCGGCGTCGAGGATGCAACGTCCGTCGTTTTGAACCAGAGCGTCGAAGAGCTCCACGAGGCCCCTCTCTACCGCATGGTGTTCAGTTCCCAGACCAAGACAAGTGAGGTGAATTAGCACCATGGCAGAACCTGAAAAGAAGGACTACGCTCGTCGCTGCGAAAGCCACGTCGAGGCCCTGCGTGCTGCAGTGCCGGGCGCTATCGAGAAGGTCGAATGGCAGTGCGAGGACCAGCTGACGATCACCGTCAAGCTGGACCGTCTGCCCGAGGCCGTCCACTACCTGTACTACGAGCGCTACGGCTGGATTCCCGTGATTGTCGGCAACGACGAGCGCTCCCTGTGCGGCCGTTACGCCGTGTACTACGTCATCTCCATGGAGGGGGAGGACCCCGGCTGGGTTACCGTGCGTGCCGAGGTCGACCCCGCCAAGATGACGTTCCCGTCCGTGACGCCGTTCGTCCCCGCCTGCGTGTGGGGCGAGCGCGAGCTTCGCGAATTGTTCGGCCTGATCCCCGGGGGTCTGCCCGACCGTCGTGGCCTGGTGGTGCCCGGCGTTTGGCCCAGCGGGCTGGGCCCGCGGCGCAAGGATTCGATGGATTACCGTTTCCGCCCCGCCCCCGCGAGCGACATGGAAAACTACGAGTTCTTGGCCGACACCAAGGGCAAGGAGACTACGCTCGTTCCCATGGGACCGCTGCACATCACCTCCGACGAGCCCGGCCACTTCCGCCTGTTCGTGGAGGGCGAGACGATCGTCGATGCCGATTACCGCCTGTTCTACGTGCATCGCGGTATGGAGAAGGTCGCCGAGACGCGCCTGAACTATGATGCCGTGACGTTCCTCGCCGACCGCATCTGCGGCATCTGCGGCTGCGCCCACTCGGTGGCCTACGCCGAGGCCGTCGAGCGCGCCCAGGGCATTCATGTCCCGCCGCGCGCCCAGTACATCCGCGCCATCATGCTCGAGGTCGAGCGCCTGCACTCGCATCTGCTCAACATTGGCCTTGCGTCGCACTACACGGGCTTCGACTCCGGCTTCCAGCAGTTCTTCCGCGTCCGCGAGAAGTCCATGGATCTGGCCGAGAAACTCTCCGGCCACCGTAAGACCTATGGCCTCAATGTGATCGGTGGCGTGCGTCGCGACATCCTGGCCGAGCAGAAGCTCTCCACGCTCACGACCATCCATCAGCTGCGCTCCGAGGTCCAGGAGCTCGTCGACGTTTTGCTCTCCACGCCCAACTTTATTGAGCGCACGAGCGGCATCGGCATTCTCGACCGTAAGATCGCTCGCGACTTTTCGCCGGTCGGCCCGCTCATGCGTGGCTCTGGCTATGCCCGCGACGTGCGCTTTGACCATCCCTTCGACGGCTACGCCGATCCGGACGTCCAAAAGATGCACGCCGCTACGGCCGACACCTGCGATGCCTTCGGCCGTACCGCCGTTCGCATCCAGGAGGTCTACGATTCGATCGACATGATCGAGACCATGCTCGAGAACTGCCCGTCGGGCCCCATCCTCACCACGGATTGGGAGTACACCCCGCACAAGTACGCCATCGGCGCCACCGAGGCGCCGCGCGGCGAGGACGTGCACTGGGCCATGCTCGGCAATAACCAGAAGTGCTACCGCTGGCGCGCCAAGGCCGCCACGTACAGCAACTGGCCGGTCCTGCGCTACATGTTCCGCGGCAACACCGTGGGCGACGCGGCGCTGATCGTCGGCTCGCTCGACCCGTGCTACTCCTGCACCGACCGCGTGACGGTGACCGATGTCGCCGCCAAGCGCGACCACGTGCTCGACAAGGAGCAGTTCGAGAACGTCTGGCGCGACAAGTCGCCGCTTGCGGGCGAGGGCACCATGGCCGCTCCGCTCGATGAGGAGGCGCTCTAATATGCTGAAGCTTTGGAAGGTTAACGCCAAGGCCGGCGACGCGACGGTCAAGTACCCGTTTGCGCCGTTTCCCACCAACAAGGACATGCGCGGCAAGCCCGAGCACAATGCCGAGCTCTGCATCGCCTGCGGTGCCTGCGGCGTGGCGTGCCCGGCCGATGCCATTCGTATGGACACCGACCTTGCGGACGATACCATCACCTGGTCGATCGACTACGGTCGCTGCATCTTCTGCGGCCGCTGCGAGGAGGCCTGCCCCATGGAGGCCATCAAGCTCACCGAGGAGTTTGAGCTGGCCGTCATGAGCAAAGACGACCTCACCAGCAAGAGCGTCTACACGCTCGAGCACTGCTCGCGCTGCGGCAAGCCGTTTGCCCCGCACAAGGAGATCGACTACGCCAAGCGCCTGCTGCAAAAGGCCGGCGGCATGGAGGCCGAGCAGGCTGCCCGTACCGTCGGTATGTGCCAGGAGTGCAAGCGCGAGCTCGACGCCCTGCGCGCCGCCTCGGCCGTAAAGACCGGCAACGCTGCCGGCATGGCTGCCAACGAGACGCTTGCGTCCGGCGAGCCCCAGGGCCCCGGCATGGAGTATCTGGGCGGCCACGGCGTGAACCCGGAGTATATCGACCGCGAGCTCAACCCCGATGCGCCCGAGATTCCCGCCGGTCCGGCGCCGGTCGAGGGCATCATCATGGATTTTGAAACGAAGGAGGAGTAACCATGGCCGAACCCACGCTTTTGCCCGAGCGGCTTCAGTACCGCCCGACCAAGATCGAGCTCGACGAGAGCATCGAGAAGGCCAAGGCGACCCTTCTTAAGAAGATCAAGCGCTCGGTGTACGTCTACCGTGTTGACTGCGGCGGCTGTAACGGCTGCGAGATCGAGATCTTCGGTTCCATCACGCCCGTCTTCGACGTCGAGCGCTTTGGCATCAAGGTCGTGCCCTCGCCCCGTCACGCCGATGTGCTGCTGTACACCGGTGCCGTGACGCGTGCCATGCGCATGCCGGCCCTGCGCGCCTTTGAGGCCGCACCCGATCCCAAGATCGTGGTGTCCTATGGCGCGTGCGGCTGCACCGGCGGCATCTTCTACGACAACTACTGCGTCTGGGGCGGCACGGACAAGATTCTGCCGGTCGATGTCTACATCCCCGGCTGCCCGCCCAGTCCCGCGCAGACCGTCTACGGCTTTGCCATGGCGCTCGGTCTGCTGGACCAAAAGCTCCATGCCGAGACCACGGTGGAGGCCGCCGGCGAGCAGGCCGATATCCTGCACCCCGGCGTGCCGTACAAGCTGCGCGTTGCCATCGAGCGCGAGGCTCGCGCCATGAGCGGCTACCGTTACGGCCGCGACCTGGCCAATGAGTTCATGGATACGCTCGAGGGCGCGCCCAAGGGCGATATCCGCGGTGCCATGGCGCTGCTCATCGACAAGCAGGACGATCCGCGCCGCGTTGAGGTCTACTCGGCGCTGCAGGATCTGGTGCTGGCCGGAGGTCGCTAGATGGAGCTCACGGACCGCTCTGGTTACTTTGCGGGCCCCGGCATGCTCGGCGGCTCCTTTGGCGATGCCTCGCGCGCAAGCGACGAGGCCGCCGAGGGCGTCGCCGACCCCTGCCTGGGCCATGCGCCCGACCAGGTGGTCTTCTATGAGCTCACGCGTAAGTTTGTGGAGACCGAGGAAGACGTTCCCCAGGAGGCCTGCGACGTGCTGTACTACACGCTCGCCGTGGGCCACCACACCGGCGTGCTCGACTGCTTTGAGCCGCGCCTGTCGGTGTCGGTGGATGTGTTCTATACGCTTATCGACGCGCTGCCGGAGGGGGAGGCTAAGACCAAGTTCGAGGCCATCCGCTCCTTTGGCGAGTGCCAGCTCGACAAGGCGGCGGTGCCGTCGCTGCTCGAGGCCTGCGATGCGCTGCTCGACGAGCGCGGTTTTCGCGGTTCGGCCAAGGCCGGCATCTCGGTGTTCGATGACGATTTTGGCCTGCATGCCCAGCAGGTCGCGTTCTTAATGAAGTTTCGCGATCTGGTTGAGCGCGTGCGCGATGTGTCGGGCGTGTATCTGACGGGAAGGTTGCAGTAATGGGTCGCGTTGTGGATGGTCGTGTGAACGGCGCCCCGTTTGCGGGTATCGTGCTCACGGCGGGAAGCGTGCTGCGTGCCGACGATGCCGCCGGCCCCGAGCGCTCCAACAAGCTGGAGGACGCGCCCATCGCCGGCTGGTACACCATCGGCGGCGGTCAGCCGCCCGAGGACGACATCATCGAGGTCAAGCGCGAGCGTCCGCCGCGTCTGGTCTTGGTTGATGCCGCCGATATGGCGCTGCCCGTCGGGTCCATCCGTTTGCGCGACAAGCGCGATGTGGCCCGCAAGTCGATGTTCACCACGCATTCGCTTCCTTTATCGATTCTGATCGAAGAGATTGAGCAATCGTGCGAAGATATCGTCTTCATAGGGATTCAGCCGGGCGATACGGAGTTCTATAACCCCATGTCCCCGGAGGTCTTTGAGGCCGTCGACGCCGTGTACGACGCCGTGGCCGCCAACGACTTTTCCCACTTTGTCCGCTTGGGGCAGGAGCTATAGCAGCGCTTGCCTCTGCTGAATAGGAAAGAAGTGATTGACATGGCAGATTCCAAGGCGGAGTATCCCGCTCCCGATTGCCTGGCGCCCGCCGCGATCGAGGCCAAGACCGAGGTCGCCGGCGTGACCAAGGCTAACCTGCCGGTCGCTAAGGCCTTTCTGTTGGCAATGTTCGCCGGCGCGTTCATTGCCTTCGGCGGCCTGTTCTTTACGGTGTTTTTGAGCGACAGCACGCTGGGCTGGGGTGCCCAGCGCGTCGTGGGCGGCCTGTGCTTTTGCCTGGGCCTGGTGCTGGTGCTGGTGTGCGGCGCCGAGCTGTTTACCGGCAATTCGCTTATGGTCTGCGCGCTCAAGAGCAAAAAGATTACGCTGGCCCAGATGCTCAAGGCTTGGGTCGTCGTGTGGCTCGGCAATTTTGTCGGTGCCCTGTTCATCGTCTTTTTGGTGTACATGGCCGGCATCTATAAGCTCAACGGCGAGGCGGTCGCCAACTCCATGGTGAGCGTCGCCGCCGGCAAGGTGACGATCGACTGGGTGACGATCTTCTTCCGCGGCATCCTGTGCAACATCTTTGTGTGCCTCGCCGTGTGGATCGGTACCGCCGGCAAGACCGTGGTCGATAAGGTCGTGGGCATTCTGCTGCCCATCGCCGCCTTTGTGGCCTGTGGTTTTGAGCACTGCGTCGCCAACATGTACTTTTTGCCCATGGGTGCCGTGATGCACGCGTGCGGCTATGGTGCCGATGTCGCCGGCGCCGATGCGCTCAACGCTGCGGGCATTGCGTTTAACTTGTCCGCCGCCACGCTGGGCAACATCGTGGGCGGCGCGGTTCTGATCGCGCTCGGCTACTGGTTTATCTACGCCAAGAAGTCCGAGGCGTAAAGTACCGTCTGTTTGACGTTGGGCCTCCCGCGGGGCGTTGCCGTGCGGGAGGCTTTTTGGGTCTGGGGCTCGTTGGCGGGCTGTTGGCCTGTTTTGCTTGACCTGTGAAAGGGGTAATCGAGATGGCATCTGCTGTGAAGCGTGACGGTCGCGCCGTGGTGACCACATGCGGGGGATGCTATGCCGATTGCGCCTTTGCGGCCCATGTTGAGGATGGGCGTGTGGTGGCTGAGCTGCCGGTTGCGGGGCATCCGTGCGCGGCGCGTGCCCTGTGCGCCCGCGGACGGCATCGCCTGGCAATGCCGTTTGACGAGCGCGACCGCATCGTGCACCCCATGCGTCGCCGCCAGGATGGCTCGGGGTTCGATGCGATTTCCTGGGACGAGGCGTTTGCGCAGATCGCTGCGCGCCTTGGGGGGATTGTTGACGGGCATGGTCCGCGCGCGCTGGGCATGACGCTCGGCGTGCCCTCGTTCGACCTCTACTGGGCCTATCGTTTTATGCATGCGCTGGGCTCGCCCAACGTGTACGGTGCCGACGGCGCCTGCGAGGTAAGCCGACTTACCGGTTGGGAGCACAGCCTGGGCTATAGCCCCGCCTCCGACCTGGCACATACCGACTGCATCATGTACCTGGGGCGTTCCATCGTCGATTCATCGACGATGGGGGCCGTCGATGCGCTCAACGATGCGCGCCGGCGCGGGGCGAAGATTATCGTGGTCGACCCCCGGCGCAGCGGCTCCGCCGCGCTTGCCGACCGCTGGCTGCGCGTGCGCCCGGGCTGCGATCTGGCGTTGCTGCTGGGTATTGCGCATGTGCTGGTAGCCGAGGACCTGTTCGACCACGAGTTCGTGGACCGCTATACCACGGGTTTTGACGAGCTGGCACAGGCGGCCCGTGCTTGGACGCCCGAGTGGGCCGAGTCGATGTGCGACGTGCCGGCCGCAGAGATTGCCGCCACGGCGCGCGATCTCGCTGCCGCCGCGCCTGCCGCCGTGGTGGATGCGGGCTTCCATGGTGGCATCGGTATCGCGTATGCCAATAGCACCCAGACCGCGCGCGCTATCTG
>CALLST010000143.1:0-7052 GCA_938011875.1 uncultured Collinsella sp.
GGCTTCTCGACCGAGGGCGCCGTTTCTTGGTTGACAACGTACTTGACGGGTTCGGTGAACGGCCACTGTAGTCTCAGGCCCGGTGCTTCGACCGCTGCGAAGTTTGAGTACCAGCCCGACAGCGCTTCTGATGTGGTGTCGTAGGTGATAACGGCGTAGTCCTCGTTCTCGAGAGCGGCTTTCACGTTGTCGGTAACGATGATTTTGAGGTCGTAGTTTTTCTTTGTTTCATTACCCGGATAGCTGGTCGTTGGTCTCCAGTCGGTGCCCGGAACCAGCTTGGTATTGCCGATTTTAATGGTAATGGAGCTTTCGTCGACACCAAGCTTCTGCGACCATGCCGACTGAAACGTGTCCTTCACCGTCACCTCGCCTGGATGGGCCGCATTGACGATCGCCTTCAGCGCGACCTTCGTCTCCCACGTCGCCCTGCCCGTCGTCGCCGCCTCATCGTATCTCACGAGCCTCTTGGCGATCGGCACAACACCCGTCAGCTGCGGCGTGAAACTGCCATCATCGCTACCGGAAACGGAGCCTCCGCGCTCGATGGCCGCGCTGTTGCGCACAGTGTCGTACGAGCTCGTGTCGTTCATCTTGGTGTGATAAACGATGCAGTAGGTGGCGTACTTATCCTCAAGGTTGTTCGGGAACGTATAGGAAAAGGAATTATCCTTAGGGTCAAGTTTTCTTTCACAAATCTTGACTCCGCTCGCCTCCGAGTCGCCTTTGTAAACCGTAAAGTTGCCCGTATACGTCTGTTTTCCGTCCAGATTATCAGTGAACATGTAGCCGCTCATGTCGGCCTTGAGCTTGCCTTGGTTGAGCTTGACCGTCCACTTGATGTCCGACGGCGTGCCTGAGCCATTGGACTTCTTGATCATGTCATAGCCGAATGTAACAGGCTCAGCCGTAGCTGTTCTGTTATCGCTGTCGCTTGAGCCAGCCCAATTCCACGTTGCCGTATTCTCAGCTTTGATCAAATCGCCGCCGTTCGCGGCAACGCCGCTCTTCAGCACCGTATCGTACGTGATCGTGTGGTTGCCCTGGGAAAGGTTGCCCAGGCTGTCGAGGGTTACGACCTGGCCGTCGATCATCGGCTGGGAGTCAAGCTTCTTGCCGTCGAGCTTGAAACTGTCGTTCACAAAGTCGAAGTTGTCGCCCAGCGTATCAGTGAAGCTAACGTCCGTAGCATACGACTCTACGGTAAGCGTAACAGTCCAGGTAACCTTGGCCACGCCATCTGCGCTCTGGGAGAAGGTCCCCGACTTCGTCCCCGTGACTTTGCCGTCCTTGGTAGGGATTTTGATCGTTCCCACACCAGGGAACACGACAGATGCGCTGCTGCCTGAGCCGGTGCCCTTGCCTGCAAGCTCGAACGAGAAATTGGCTCCGACATAAATCTCCGCAGGGTTTGACGCAAGCCAGTTTTTGTCAAACGCAAAGATGACCTTATTGTCCTTAATCTTCCACGTGCCAGCCTTGGCGGCAGGGGCTTCCGGACCCTCCATGAGGTCGCCGCCGTCGTTGTCGTCAACGACAATGGTGTCGGGCAGCTTATAGACAGCGATGTTCTTCTCGGGCGTAGGCGCCTTGCCGCCTTTGAATTGTGCCGAGAAAGCTCCATAGAGCGTCGAAGTGGACGTTACGGGATCCTTGAGCTTTTGAGTGTGGTGCTCATCGGTATACAGCCTGACATCAACCGTCGCCGTATCCCCATCGATCGCAATCGGATCGGGCTTCGCAACGTCATCGGCGCGCACGGGGGATGCGCCGTGAAAAACTGCGGCGGTGAGGCTAATCAAAATGAAGATCAGGGCCGCCATACCAAGCGACCGCGAGCGGTGTGCGTCCATAGTTGTCCCTTAATTCCTACAACACAGTGTGGAATACGGCGAATCGTCGGATCGAACACAAGCCCCAACATCTACGAGAACCTACCTAGCGCATTGCAAGAACCCATTGGGGGCAACTTCTAAGACGGTTCGTCTATGCCACAATGCATAAAATACAATATAGATAACAGTCATGTAAACCGCTGGTAAAGAGGTCTTTTAATGTAATACCAGTTGATATTTATCTGTTAACGGTTTTGTATCAAAGCGGTTATATCCTGTGGAATTATGTATATGTTTAAACAACTTTACTTTGGCTGGAAAGCCGCTCGGGGGATAACCTCCTCCACCGTGGTGCAAAGTAACCTGTCCCCTTGCACCAAAAAGGGCGCCGACCATTGCGGTCGACGCCCTTTCTTATTGGCGGTTATAAGCCCCAGCGCTTATTTGTTGACCTGGCCGGCGCGGACGGCGGCCTTCTTGCGGTCGGTGGCGTTGAGCAGGCGCTTGCGCAGGCGGATGTTCTTGGGGGTAATCTCAACCAGCTCGTCGTCGGCGATGTACTCCAGCGCCTCCTCCAGCGAGAAGGTGCGGGGCGGCACCAGCTGAACGGAGATATCGGAGGTCGAGGAACGCTGGTTGCCCAGGTTCTTGGTACGGGCGATGTTGACGACCATGTCGCCGGCCTTGCTGCGCTCGCCCACGATCATGCCCTCATAGCACTCGGTGCCCGGCTCAACGAACAGCTGACCGCGCTCCTGCAGCGTGCCCAGAGCGTAGGCAACGGCCTTCTCGGTAGTCATGGAGATCATGGCGCCGTTCTGACGGTTGCCGATCTCGCCGGCGTAGGGACCATACTCCAGGAAGGTGTGGTAGAACACGCCCTCGCCGTGGGTGACGTTCATGATGCGGTTCTTAAGACCCATGATGCCGCGCGTCGGGATTTTGAACTCGAGGTGCGTCACGATGCCCGAGGTGTCCATGCTCGTCATGATGCCGCCGGAGGTGCCGAAGACCTCAACGACCTTGCCCGAGTACTCGTCCGGGCACTCGACGACGGCCTGCTCGACGGGCTCCATCTTGTTGCCGTTCTCGTCCTTCTTAAACAGAACGCGGGGACGACCGACCTGGAACTCAAAGCCCTCGCGGCGCATGGACTCCATTAGAACGGACAGGTGCAGAATGCCGCGGCCCGAGACCTCGACGCCGCTCTTGTCCTCGAGCTCCTCGATCTTCATGGTCACGTTGTACTCGGCCTCGTTGAACAGGCGCTCCTTGAGCTGACGGGCGCCTACGATGTCGCCGTCGCGACCGACGAGCGGGGAGGTCGAAGCCTCAAAGACGATGGACAGGGTCGGCGGGTCGATCTCGATGGGCTCGAGTTCAACGGGGTTCTCGGGGTCGGTGTAGACATCGCCGATATCGGTGCGATCGATGCCCACGACGGCGGCGATGTCACCGGCGCCGACTTCCTGGCACTCGGTGCGGCCCAGGTAGTCGAAGGTAAAGAGCTGCTTGACGGTAGCGGTGGCGCTGGAACCGTCATTCTTGACAACCTGGATCTGGTCGCCCTGGTGGATGGTGCCGGAGTACACGCGACCGATGCCGATACGGCCAACGAAGTTGGAGTGGTCGATGGTCACGCACTGCATGGCCAGCGGGGCGTTCTCGTCAACCTCGGGCGCGGGCATGTCGTCGATGATCATATCGAGCAGCGGATACATGTCCATGTTGCCGTCGTTGGGGTCAAGGCGGGCAAAGCCATTCATGGCGCTGGCGTAGACCACGTGCTCCATGGCGAACTCAAGCTGGTCGTCGGTAGCGCCCAGGTCGGCCATAAGGTCGAGGCAGTCGTTGTAGGCCTTCTCGGGGTTGGCACCCGGACGGTCGATCTTGTTGATGACGATCATGATCTTAAGACCGGTGTCGATAGCGTGACGCAGCACGAAGCGGGTCTGGGGCATGGGGCCCTCAAAAGCGTCGACCAGCAGCAGGGCGCCGTCGGCCATACGCAGCACGCGCTCGACCTCGCCGCCAAAGTCGGCGTGGCCCGGGGTGTCGATGACGTTGATCTTGACGTCCTTGTACTCGATAGAGATGTTCTTGGCGAGAATCGTAATGCCGCGCTCGCGCTCCTGGTCGTTGGAATCCAGGACGCGGTCCTCGACCTGCTGGTTGGCACGGAAGGCGTCCGTGGCACGCAGGAGCTTGTCGACCATCGTCGTCTTGCCGTGGTCGACGTGAGCGATGATGGCGATGTTCCTCAGATTGTCTACGCGCATGTAGTTCCCCTATCTTCTATCTATATACAACCGGCACGCGTATGCGGCCCGCCCAGCGATACAACGCTCAGCGGGAATATTGAGCCTTTTACCGAAAACTCGTTTATTTTAGCGATTTTAGATGAGAGGGGTTTCCTCACCTGCAGGTTCAGGGTCGCTCCACATAAAACCATCGCCGGCGCCCATGCCCTCATACAGCACATATGCCGAAAAACCACTCTCGAGCGTGGTTTCGAAGAAGCTCACGAGCAGAGCATCGTGATAGCCGCCGTCAATCTCGACGCAGCCGGTGTAGCCGATGGCATAGCGAGCGATACGGCCCAGGCCCTCGTCCTTAAGACCCATCTTGTGCTCGGAGATAAAGTTGGTGGCCGCCTCGAGGCACGCCTCTTCGCCATCCTCATCGAGCGCCGCCAGATAACGGTTGGAAGCGGCGTCCTCAATTGCCACGACCACGCCAGGGTTTTCACCGGCGGCAAGGTCGTCCAAGAACGCGCCGATCAGATCGCACACCATGGCGTCGAGCTCGGCGGAGACGTTACCGGCGTCCTGCATATCCTGTGCCATCTTTAGACCTTCCCATCGAGTCTGGCGTCGTTACAGTTCTTGTGCCTCAGCAGCGATCTTAGCGGCAGCGTCGCGGGCGCGCATCATATCCATCGCGCGCTTGTCGAGCACCTTGATCTGACTGGTCAGCATGACCGCATCGACCACGCCCCAGATCATAAGGCCCGTAGAGATCGAAAACCCAAGCGCACCAACTGTACCACGAAGGCGCGAACAGATTGCCGCGACAAGGGCGGAGACGACAACCATCTTGATAAACGAGCCGCGGCGTTCGCGAAGCGTGCGGGCCTGCGTCACATAGGCAATGCGAGCCGCCTCGGATGCCTCCGAGCGCATCTGGGCCTCGCGCGCAATGGCCGCCGCCTCAGCCGACATACCGCCGGCCATCAGCGAACGCTCCGCAGCCTGGACGCCCCGCATTTAGAAGTCATCGGGGGAGAGCGTATGGACGAACTCGTCGAACTTCTCGAACTCTTGCTCGTCGTCGACTTCCTCGGCATGGGCAGAAACGGTGCCCAGGCGATTCATGATGTCGTCTTCAACGAACATGGGGGCATTACTGCGTACGGCGAGGGCGATGGCGTCGCTCGGACGCGCATCGATCTTATGCTCGTTGCCATCGGCCAACACGACAACCGTCGCGTAAAACACGGGCGGCTCGGCGCGAACGATTTCGATGCGTTCGAGCTTGGCACCCAGGGCACCAACAGTATCGAGCAACAGGTCATGGGTAATCGGGCGCTCGGCGCGACCGCTATCGATGCCGCGGCTGATGGCAGCAGCTTCAAACGAACCAGTCTGAATGGAAAGGGAACGCAGTGGCGCGGGCGAGTCCGATTTGCTGCAGCGCTCGCGAAGCACGATAAGCGATGGCACGGGACCGGCGGCCATGACGATGGTCTCTATGTCGACACGAACCATGGAACACCTCCGGTACGTAGCGGTTAACACGCGGCAGGGTTGCCGCATTGAATAGCTATACTACCCAATCTTTCGCACAGCACACAAAACCAAAATGAGATTTATCGCAGACAAGAAAAAAGCCCCGAGGCAATGCCCCAGGGCTCTTCACAGTTTTGATGGTGGACCTGACAAGATTCGAACTTGTGACCTCCCGGTTATCAGCCGGACGCTCTAACCAACTGAGCTACAGGTCCATCGCGCAAGGGATATATTAGACGAGTCGTTACGCGCGCGTCAACAACTTTTTTGAAAATCTTTGAGGGGTGTCGGCCCCGGCTGCCCGGCGGCATGCGAAGTCGCCTGCTCGGAGATCGCGTCGGAAATGTTGGTGTAAGCGCGCCGACGGCTGACCGCCAAACGCAAGCGGCCCCTGTCCTAGAATCTGGAATTGCTACATAACACAGGTTCTGGGAAAGGACAGGGACCGCTATGGAGATATTAGCAGACGCGATGCCGGAAAAGGCCGCCATCCCGAGGTCGACCGACGGGATGGTCGACATCCAGTCGCTGCTCAGGCTGCTCGCCGAGCAGGTGGTCAACGCCATCATGGACGAGGAGGCCGACCAGCTCTGCGGCGATGGGGCCAACAGCAGGAACGGCTACCGCAACCGCACGCTCGAGACGTGCGTGGGCACGCTCAACCTGAGAATCCCCAAGCTCAGGACGGGCAGCTTCTTCCCCGAGGACGTCCTCGAGCGCTACCAGCGCGTCGACCGCGCGCTCGTCGCGGCGGTGGCCGAGATGTACGCCACCGGCACCAGCACCAGGAAGGTGCAGAGGATAGCCGAGAAGATGGGCATCGAGAGGCTCGGCAGGGACCGCGTGAGCGCGATCGCCGCGACCCTCGACGCCGAGATAGCCGACCTCACGGAGGGGCCGCTCGATGCGCGCGCGATACCCTACATCTGGCTCGACGCGACCTACGTCAAGTGCCGCCGCGGGGGCCGCGTGGCTTCGACCGCGGTGGTCACGGCGATAGGCTGCGACGAGTCCGGCTGGAGGCGGGTGCTGGGGGTATCCGTGGTGGACACGGAGTCCTACGAATCGTGGCTCGGTTTCCTGCGGAAGCTGCGCGACCGCGGCGCGACCGGCACCGAGCTCGTCGTATCCGATGCCCACGGGGGCCTGGTCAGGGCCATAGGCGAGGTCTTCCAGGGGGCGGCCTGGCAGCGCTGCGCGGTGCACCTGATGCGCGACTGCATGCGCGAGGCCGGCTCCTGGCAGCTGAGGCGCCGCGTGGGGCGCATCGTCTCCTCGGTCTTCCGTGCCAGGGACGCCGCCACCGCCGTGGCCATGTACCACGCGGCGTGCGAGATGCTGGAGGGGTGCTGCCCGAGGGCGGCAAGGGTGCTCGAGGAGGCGGAGCCCGACGCGCTCGCGTACCTCGACTTCCCGCCGTCGCACTGGA
>CALLST010000144.1:0-2318 GCA_938011875.1 uncultured Collinsella sp.
CCGAACAGGCGCTCGACGCCAGCTCCATCGCGCTGAGTAACCTGCTGGGCCTCGTTTGTGACCCCGTCGGTGGCCTCGTGGAGGTGCCCTGCCAAAACCGCAACGCCATCGGCGTGGCAGCCGCCTTTAGCTCCGCACAACTCGCCCTCGCCGGCATTAAGAGCCTGGTGCCGTTTGACCAGATGGCACATGTCATGCTTTCGGTGGGCCACGCGTTGCCGGCCACGCTGCGCGAGACGGCAAAGGGCGGCATCGCGCAGGCTCCGGCCGCACTTTCGGCCTGTGCAAAATGCGGTGTGTGCGGATAGCGGCAAAGAACGACTCAAAGGTGGGACAAATGTCCCCCCTCTTTTGAATGCCACCGTTTCCGTACCACAAACAGCAGGGCAATCGCTATAATGCAAGCCCAGTAAAAACACGATGGACCGCAAGGCGAAAATCGAAGGATATGCATACGATGTCGCAAAACGATCGAACTCAACTGATTCCCGATCCGCAGCAGCCGAGCAGGCACACCGGCGGCGTTCAGTCGCCGCGTCCTATCGCGCCGAGCCACGATCAGCAGCGTAGTGCAGCAAACGCTTCCCAACGCCCGAACCAACAGCGACAGCAGCGTCAACAACGTCAGCAGCGCCAGGCAAACGGCAATGCGCCCAAGCAGCCCCCCACGCACGCTCGAGGCGATCGTGGCCCCGCACGCAAACCCGCCGAGAACAATAAGTCGGGCAAAAAGACGACGCTCTTTGTCGTCCTGGGTCTAATCGTCATTGTCTATATCGTAGGCGTCGTAGCGTTTTCGCAGGTAGCCTACCCCAACACCACCATCGCCGGCGTCGATGTCTCGTTCTCCAACGCTTTGTCTGCCGCCACCAAGGTCAATTCGGCATGGAAACACTATAAGCTCGCCGTAACAGGAGATGACTTTAGCTGGACCTATCAGCCCGAGTCCGATGAACCCATCGTCGACGGTGAAGCTGCTGCAAAAGAGATCATCAGCCACAACGAGGCCTTTGTATGGCCAGTCCGCCTTGTGGAATCCTTAAGCGGCAAGACCAAAACAACCGCTACCTCCAACGAAGTCGATCTTGATCAAGACGTCGACCTGTCCATGCTCTCCGATACCTTTGACCAAAAGAAGTTTGAGAAGGATCTGGGCGCCGCCATCGACGAGTTTAACGAAGGACGTTCGGGCACGTTCGAGGCCAATAGCTCCTATGACGAGCAAGCGGGCAAGTTTACCGTCGAGAAGGCGCGCTCCAACGAAAAACTCAACCGCGAGCATGTCATTAAGTATGCCGAGCTCGAGCTTGCCTCGCTGGCCGAGACCGTAGATCTTTCCAAGCTCGGCAACGATGCCTATGAGCCGCTCAACGGAACGCTGACCGATGATCAGATTCAGGCCGCATGCGATGCCGCCAACAACTTCCTGGGCGTCAACGTGACCCTCAAGCTCAACGGCGAGGATGCCGGCAAGGTTGATGGCAGCTCCGTGTTGCAGTGGATCAGCTTTGCCGATCCGGCCAAACCTACGCTCGATACGTCGCAGATCAGCAGCTGGGCAGCCGAGCTCGCCAACGGCTTTAACACCGTGGGCTCCACTCGCTGGTGGACGCGCGCCGATGGCAAGCAGTGCGCCGTCGAAGGCGGCGACTTTGGTTGGTCCATCGACAGCAGCTCGCTCGCCAAGCAGGTCGAGGACGCCATTAACAACAAGCAGACCGGCGAAATCGAGATCAAGTACTCCCAGAAGGCCGACACCTTTACCGCAAAGGGAGAGCCCGACTGGAAGGCGTATATCGACGTCGATCTGTCCGAGCAGCACGCGCGCTACTACGACGAGAGCGGCAATATCGTGTGGGAGGCCAACTTTATTTCCGGCAAACCGGGCGAAGACTCCACCCCCGAGGGCGTGTGGCAGATCAACAGCAACGACGGCGCCACCAAGCTTATCGGCGCCAAGGACCCCAAGACCGATAAGCCCAAATACGAGAGCCCGGTGAGCTACTGGATGCCGTTTGAGGGCAACATGATCGGCTTCCACGACGCCACCTGGCAAAACGACAAGAGCTTCGATAATGCCGAGTCGTACAAGTGGTGCGGCAGCCACGGTTGCATCAACCTGCGCCTGGCAGACGCCAAGGCACTTCACGACTGCATCAAAGTCGGCCTGTGCGTGGTTGTCCACTCGTAGTGCAACGCGCGCATTCCTACAACGTGGAACCGCTGCGACCAATCTAACAGTTCCGAAAGAAACCGTTCTATGCGCCCACCCCAACCGGTGGGCGCATATAATTATCGAGGTTCTTTCTATAAAGGAG
>CALLST010000145.1:0-3720 GCA_938011875.1 uncultured Collinsella sp.
GCACCAGGGCTACCTTTCCGCTGGCAAGCGATTCCGCCGGCTTGCGCATGAGGAATGAGACGCCGGCGCCGCGCGCGACAAGGGAGATGATGTTCTCGGCTCGTTTGCCGGTGAACGTAACACGTGGGCCAAATTCAGCTTCGCGACAAAGGGAAAGGACGAGCTCGCTTACGAACGAGCCTTGGGGAAGCATGAGGAAATTCTCGTCGATAAGGTCGTCTATCTCAACGGCGTCACGTTCGGCGAGCGGATGGTCGAGCGGAAGGACGGCCACGAGCCGGTCGGTCGTAAAGGGAATCTTTTTGAACTCCGGCTCGATGGCGCCGCTGTCACGGATGAAGGCCAGGTCAATGTCCTCGTGCAGGAGCATGCGCTTGAGTGTGTCGCCCTCGCCTTCGATGAGCTCGACAGAATATGAGGGGTTCGCCTGCTGAAAATCGATGACGGCGTCCGTAATCCCATAAGGGGCCATAATGGGGATAGAACCTACGGTGAGGTGCTCGAGCGGCTCACCTGCACCTATTTGAATGGCGGCAAGATAGCGATGCTGAAGCGTCGCAATTTTTTGCGCATAGGGGAGGAGCGCTTCACCTTGCGCGGTGAGTGTTACGTGGCGCTGGCTTCGATCGATGAGCTTGCAGCCGAGTTCGTGCTCCATTGCCATGATGTGCTTGGAGAGGGTTGATTGCGACATGAAAAGCAGTTCCGCCGCATCAAGAAACGTGCGTGACTGCGCTAAGATGGCGAATTCGCCAAAGCGGCTGATATCCATAGGGAGGCCTCCGGTACCCTCATTTTGGCGGGTGGCCTAAACCACGACGCCGTTGCAGTGGTCGATTTCGTGCTGGATGATCTCGGCGGTGTAGCCCGAGAAGTTTTTGATGCGGTGAACGAAGTTCTCGTCCAAATACTCAACCTTAATGCGGCGATAGCGGGTGCAGGGGCGCTCGCCGATCAGCGAGAGGCATCCTTCGCTCGTCTGATAGGCATTGACCTGTTCAAGAATTTGAGGGTTGTACATCAGGAGCGCCCTGTTGCCGTCCTTTACGCAGATGATGCGTTTGCGCACACCGATCATGTTGGCGGCGAGCCCCACGCACTCGTGCTCATGCTCGTGGAGTGTATCCAGGAGGTCCTGCCCGGTCGCGGCATCGTCGGGCCCCGCGTCTTCGGAAGGCAGGCGCAAAAAGAACTCGGATTTCATGATGGGCTTAATCATGGCGGGCTCCTCATGTCTTATGCTTTCGTGGACTTTTAATAATAGCGCGGAAGGAAAGCTGCGCGTCCGCGTTACAATCTTTTGACGTTGGACCATGTTGCCAGATTCGTCGTGTACGGCGTCTGGCGTAAGTCTAGGGCTCATTTTTCGCCCTGGACTGTTCCTCTGGGGCGATGCGACTGTCGTTCCAAGAGGAAGGAAATGCATGGGGAGCAAATCTCAGCAACAAGTTCAAGCAACGCCATCGGCCACTGCGGCGCTTCTCGTCGTTATGTATATTGCAGCCTTTGTTGCCGCGTTTAATGAAAACATCATTAACGTGGCGTTGCACGACATTATGGCAGCCTTTTCGGTGAGTGCCACCACGGCGCAGTGGCTCGTTTCGGGCTACATGATCGTGACGTCGATCTTTACGGCCATCATGGCCTTCCTGTCCGGCCGTTTCTCGACGCGCAAGCTGTTGTTTTTCGCATGCGGATGTATGGTCGCCGGCGAAGTCCTGTGTCTGATCGCTCCGTCGTTTAGCGTTTTGCTACCAAGTCGTATTTTGCAGGCTGCGGGATCGGGCATCTTGTTCCCGCTCATGATGAACGTGGTGCTGTCTTGCGCCCCGCGCGAGAAGCTCGGTCTGTATCTTAGCCTGGGCGGTGCCTGCATTACGCTAGGGCCGGCGTTTGGACCCGTAATCAGCGGTCTTATGTGCACGTTGTTCGGCTGGAGGGCGGTGTTCGTAGTGCCGCTGGTGGGCGGCATTGTGGTCGCTGCGGCGGGCGTTAAGCTTGTTCAGAATGTCGGAGAGCGCTCGAGCACCACGCTTGATATTCTGTCGGTTGTTTTGCTCGCCGCCGGCATTACGGCATTCGTGTATTCCGTAGGCGAGTTCTCGACCAATCCGATTGCCGGCATCGTGGCGCTTTTCGCCGCCATTGTGCTGCTCGGCCTGTTTGCGGCCCGTCAGCTCAAGCTCGAGCATCCGGTGCTTAACGTGCGTCCCATGGCGAGCGTTCGTTTTTGGCCCGCGTGCCTGCTTGTGGTGGTGTCGATGATGACGACGTTCTCGATGAGCGTTTTGTTGCCGCTCTATTTTGAGGGCGCATACGGCATGACCGCACTTATTGCGGGCTTGCTCATTTTGCCGGCGATTGCCTGCAACGCCGTGACCTCGATTGTGGGCGGACGCGTGATGGACGCCCGTGGCGCATGGCCTCTGCTGCCGGTCGGCTTTGCCCTGATTGCCGTGGGGCAGACTGCCATCTCGATGACGGCGGCAAGTATGAACATCGGCGTCGTCGTGGCGCTGACCGTTGTGGTGTATGCCGGAGTCGGTTTGGTGCTGAGCCCCTCGCAAACGGCCGGCTTGGAGACGCTGCCTGCCGCTGAGCATCCCCACGGAACGGCATTGCTTAACACGTGGAACATGATTGCCGCATCGTTTGGCCCATCGCTGTTTATCGGTCTGCTCTCGAGTTCTGCGGCGACTGCCGGCGCCGCTGGCGTTGCGACGGACGTTGCCCAGGCGATTGGATTTGCAGCTGCCGTGCGTGTGGCGGCTGTAATTGCCGTGGTCGGGTTCGTGACGTCGCTGGTGTACGCTCGTCGCGAGTCGCACATGTCGCATTAATGTGTGCACATAGATTCTGCAGCTAGATTGGATGGCGACACCATAAACTAATGGACGTTTTGCCGAGAGGCATGAATGTTTAAAGCGCAAAGAGTGCGCGACGGGCCCCGCGAATGGGGCGATGATGCCCGAGAGGGCTAAGAAGGAGTCTCATGTCCGAGAACGAAGAGATCATGAACGAGACCGAGAACGAGACCATGGCTGCCGAGGTCGAGGCAGTCGAGACCGTGGAGACCGAAGCTGCCGAGGTTGAGGCTGCTGACGAGGTTTCCGCCGAGGAGGAGGCCGAGGTTGTCGAGGCCGCCGTTGATTACGATGACGAAGAGCTGATGGACAAGATGCAGAAGGCCGCCCGTCTGCTGCGTAGCCGTCGCTTTGCTATTTCCAAGGAGGAGGAGGCCAAGGCCGAGCGCATGGCGAATATCGAGCGCGCTATCAAGCTTCTTGACCTCAAGCCCAAGATGGAGCAGAAGGAAATGTCCGACCTGCTGGGCATGCGCCTCCGTGAGCTCGATGGCCTGATGGCCGAGGCCGAGGCTGCCGATCTGGTCGGCCGCATCGACGACGCCGAGGGCGATATGCGCAAGATTGTTGTCTTCGCCGCCGAGGATGCCGCTGAGGGCCTGGTCGAGCTTGCCAACAAGAAGGAGAAGCTCCTGCCCGAGCTTTCTTATGAGGAGGCCACCGAGCTGATGGCCGCTCTCGATAAGGTTATCGCTCCGCTCGTCGCCATGGGCCTGGACGAGGACCGCGGTCCTCGCGGCGGCCGTGACGAGCGCGGTGGCCGTGGCGGCGACCGTGGCGGTCGCGGCGGCTTTGGCGATCGCGGTGGCCGTGGCGGTGACCGCGGCGGCCGCGGTGGCGATCGCGGTGGCCGTGG
>CALLST010000146.1:0-5296 GCA_938011875.1 uncultured Collinsella sp.
GCTCGTCGAGAAGCTCGTACAGCATGCTGACTTCTGTCTTGTCCCTCGAATAGCCCAGATACGACACTAGCAGGTTCTGAACCGAGCGATACTTATCCAAAGTCCTGTCTTTGTTGTTCGAGCCGTACAAATCAGCGCTATTCCAGGCTGACACCATTTGTTTCGCCGAAGCGAACTCGAACTCAGATCCCGTTGCAATCGCCTTCAACGTCGCTTCAACTGCAGCTTCATCTTGATCCTTGCCGGTAACCCAGAGCCATTTCCCCTTCACGAACCAATCGTCAACAATTGCTTCTTGGTTCCTCGCTATCTTCTCAAGTCTTTTAGAGCTCTCCTCTTCAATCAGTTTCGGAGTATTCCTCACCCCCACACCCCGTCCCTCATTCCTCGAGCCCTCTTTCTTGCAGAGCAACAACCACTCTTCAGGGGTGACAGTCGTCTTGATATGGATGATGGGGGTGGGGGCATTGGCACCGTTCATAGAGTCCATCTTGGTCGTTAAGCCAGCATTTTCGACAAGCGCAGCACCGTTGGCGGTACGCTCGGCAGCGCCACACGCGTCAGTGACGTGCGCGGCGACGCCGCGCGTACCGCCAACGGGCAGCGCGGCGTCGAGGCATGCGGCGACCGGCTTAGCAGGCATGGTTGCTGCTCTCCAGAGATGCCAGGTACTCAACCAGGTCGGCCTTATCGACACGCCAGGCTCGACCAATCTTGACCCCGCCAGCGGCTTTAAGAACCTCAATCGCCGTCGTCTTACAGACATGGAGAAGTACTGCGATGTCGCGAGCAGTTACGTAAGCGTGCGGGATTTTACCCAACGCGCGGCACCACTCCTTGCGCCTCACCACACCCATTTGATTTGCATTCATATCGTCCATTTGAACTCCCTTCGTTTATATCGAATGCAATTTATAAACTAGGCTTTACCTCGGCGGATGTCATATATAAGATGTGAATAGAACGGTATTGAATTATTTTCGGATAGTAAGGAGAGAACGATGAACTGCCCCGCAATCAAAGTACCGGCATCTATGCCGACGGAAATCATGCCTTGGACGCTTCCCTCGTGCCGGGAAAAAAATGCTGAAATCTTCGGAATAGAACGAATCGCGCTTATCTGCAAGCCCCATTCGATTGCCTACGGCATCCCTTCGGGCTTCTCAACCGGAACCCTTTTGGACGTAGATCTGAATGATCCAAAGAAAATCATTCAGTTTGTTGAGAGGTATGGACTTCCAACCACTCCATATGCGCACCAATCTGCACGCGTTGAAACACGTTTCAGCTCAAACGACGTCTTCTCCGATAAGCCGGAGCAGGATGGTCTAGATATTTGGTATGACGCATTGAATGCATCAGAAAGAAGCGCTGAAATCAGCTCGAATCGTGATTGCGCCCTATTTAATAGCTTCAAGGATAAGGGCCGCTCACAGGGAACCGAGGTCGCCAACTTAACCGAGGGCATCAGGTATAAGAAGGAACAGGTCATTTTGCTGGACGATCTCGTTACAACGATGGCATTCATGCAATTAGCCACGCTTCTATTTACAGGCAAAGCAGCTTACGGTGACCGTGCATACGACTACGTCTTGCATCAGGTATGCATCTCTCAGAACAAAGATATTTTTGAAAATAGATTTTCGCAGTTGCGTTGGGCACTTCAAATGATCGATGCCTCCGAGCCACAGCTAGCAGTAGCTAAACCCGGCACATTTGAAATGGAGGAGGGGACTAAGATCTGGGTGAGCGATCAATTCGAGTCGATAGAGATAGCCCTTGCAACATTCATTGATCTCGCCATCAACCCTTATCCTGAACCCCATGCCTTCATTCAAGAGCAGACTTTGCGTCGAATGGTCAACCGGAATTTAAACGATCAAAATCTAATTTACGGAAGCTTGACAAGAGCCTGGGCGATACAGCTACTTGAAACCCTTGAGAGCCATTTCTCCTGGAACACTTGTCGCGTATGCGGGCGACCGTACAAGATTCGTCAGCAGACAATGAAGGCTTACGTCAAACAGGAGGATGCAAACGAAGATCGGTTCAAAGATCGAAACAATGCGCGCGATAAAAATGGCTATTGCTGTAAAGCGCACGAGCAGCGCGTCCGACGTAAAAAAGACAAGAGGATCAGCAACGATCAACTGGATAAAGCCGCTCGCAAAATGGACGAACATGGCCGGTAAAATGACGGAACTATGAATTTCAATAATTCAATTTAGAGGCTAAAACCCGTTTTATTGCACACGCCATTGCACAGTCCATTGCACACAACAGCCCAAAACAAGAACGCAGGTCAGAGAAAATAACCTCTGACCTGCGTTTTTGTTAATGGAGCCAGTGACAGGAATCGAACCTGCAACCCACTGATTACAAATCAGTTGCGCTACCGTTGCGCCACACTGGCACACTTGGCGCTTTCACGCGAAGCCAGTTAAGAATAAAGGAATTGCGGACGGGGCGCAACAGGCCGCACGGCGTTATACAAATATGCAAAATCCAGCAACAACGCATACCAGGCCCGTTCATTTCTGTCAGTGCGCCCTCAATCTTAAAACCATTCGCCAGAACGAATAGTTTTAATTACAATTGCTATATATAAAACTATTCGTTCTGGCGAAGGGTTTCTCGATGTTGACTACAAAGGAAGCAGCCGAGCTGCTCGGCATCACTCCGCGCAGGGTGCAGGAGCTCATAAAAAACGGAGCACTTGAGGCCCGCAAGGCTTCTGGTGTATGGCTCATCGACAAAGACAGCGTCGACACGCGACTCCGCTCTGTGACCAAAACGGGGGGACGTCCCCGCCGCGGCCACGGTAAGAGCGAGATCGCGTTCACCCTCATGAACCGCACGTACGAAGTCGCTCAGCTGGTCTACAGCACATCGCGAAAAGACTTTACCCACATCGGTGCCGACATCGATTACGCCCACGCCCCTATTGGAGTATTTGGCCCTAATAGCCCCATATCGCTAGACTCCTTCCGCATCTGGTGGCGCGGCCGCGGTATCCCGCTCGCACGCATTGGGCTAGCCTCCCTGCTTGCAGAAGCCGCAGTCGATGTTCCCGATGAACTCGTCCAGCGAAATCTCGGCCTCTCCTTATCCGACCAGTATTGGATTAGGCCCCAAGGTTCCGGTCTCACCTGGGAGGATATCAACTTCTTCAATAACGCCTTTGATGACGTCTCACTGTCCATTGCACCCTTTGCCCCAGAGGGAAAAGCGGCTGCCGCAAAGCCCGATAACACCTCGGACGGCAATCTTCAAAAGTACTGGACGTGCGAGGGCGAACGTCGAATTCTGCATAAGGCAGGAGCGCACCTGGACCAGGAACCTTATAACGAGCTGGTGGCGACCGCGCTCCACCGTCGCATTCTAAACGCCTGCGATTATGTGCCTTACTCGCTCGAGGGCACGGGCACTTCCGCCCTGAGCACATGCGATGTCTTCTTAACTGATGAAGAAGAGTATGTCCCTGCATTCTATGTAAACCAGCACGCAAACGCAGATGAACGGCTAACCGACTACGAGCGATATGTAGCAAACTGCGAGGAGCTCGGGGTGACAGGCGTCAAGGATGCCCTTGACCGCATGATCGTATGTGACGACATCATTGCCAACTACGATCGTCATTGGCGCAACTTCGGCCTCGTGCGAAACGTAAACACGCAAGCCTGCAGACCTGCCCCCATCTTCGATTCGGGCTCATCGCTCTGGTGCAACATATCACTAGAGGAGCTTAGGGCGGGAGAGCACAGTTTTACCAGCGCACAATTTCATTCAAGCCCCGCCAAACAAATGTTGCTCGTCGAGGACATGGGCTGGTTTGACGGCGACAAACTCGAAGGCTTCGTTGACGAGGCAATCGAGATTCTTTCCAGAAACGACGTGCTCACGGCAAGGCTGCCATATCTAAAAGAGGCGCTAACGTGGCGCCTCGAAAGAATGATCGACATCGCTGAATGGAGTTAGCGAGGCAGCATTGCCCCGCCAACTTCCCTACCTCCCGCGCAGGGCCTTGAGCTTGGCCAGGGCATCGGGGCTCAGGCGGCTGCCCAGAGTCATCTTAATCTGGGGAGCTTCCTCTGCCTCGTGAACGTCGTTATCGATCTGTTTGATCTCGTCTACCAGCATACGGCTCGAGATGCGCGTAACGCCCTTGCCCATGACGACGGCCTGGATCGTGCCGTCGCTCGATACCACGGAGCACGCGCGACCTTCCTCGCGTGCCTCGATGCAGAGCTTTTGCACCACGGTATCGGCCGATACGCCCGTCGGCGAAAATTCGATGCGAACGCCGCGGGCCGGCAGGTTGGGGCGCTCGTTGGAGATATTGCCCGCGCCGTCGAACACGACCACGGCCTCATAGCGGCCCTGGGCAAAGGCGGCGACGTCGTTGATGAGGGCGGTGCGCGCCATATCGTGAACGTCGCTGGAATACGGATCGTCGGAATGGTCGTACACGAGCTTTTCGTAGCGCGGCGTGCAGTGGATCACGTTGTAACCGTCGACCACCAGCAGCTCGGGCTTGTTGGAGTGCACCGTCGAGACCGGGTCGGCGATGGCCTGCGCAAACGCATTGCCGCCCACGCCATAGGTCGCGGCCGAAACAATCGGCTTGGCCGAGCCCTCGCCAAAGCGCTTGGCCTTGGACTTGGCGCGGTTCTTTTTGGACATGCGCTACTCCTCCCCCATGAGCTCGCCGGCATTGCGGCGCAGCCACTCAAAGCACAGCGCCGTGGTCGCCTGGGCAACATTGAGGCTCTCGGTCATGCCGCGCTGGGGAAGCTTGGTCAAAAAGTCGCATTTCTCGAGCACCAGGCGCGAGATGCCGTCGCCCTCGGAGCCCATGACGAGCGCCACGCGGCCCTCGAAGGGAGCATCCCAGCAACTGCCTTCGGCGTGCTCGGAGGCACCGCCCACCCAAAAGCCAGCGGCCTTAAGATCGTCGAGCGCACGGGCGATGTTGGGCACCTGCGCGATAGGCAGATGCATGACGGCGCCGGCTGAAGTCTTGTAGCTGCCCACGGTCACGCCGGCGGCGCGCTTGTTGGCAATGATGACGCCCGCGGCGCCCACGACCTCGGCGGAACGCACAATGGCGCCAAAGTTACCGTCGTCGGTCACATGGTCGAGCACGATGACGAGCGCCGGACCGTCGCCCGCGCGGTCGAGAATATCGGCGACATCGGCATAGGGGAAGTTGCCAACCTCGAGCGCAATGCCCTGGTGAGCGCCATGGCTCGACAGCGCATCGAGCTGCGCGCGTGGAACGAACTTAATGCGGACG
>CALLST010000147.1:0-3102 GCA_938011875.1 uncultured Collinsella sp.
CCGATACGGGCGCACATCCGGCAGGCTTTGAGACCGTGCGCGAGAAGCGTTACGGCATAACCTCGGTTGACTTGCTTCGCTGGGTTGGCAACGGCGAGGATGATGGCAACGATAGCGACGCACCCACGGAGGATGCCCATGAGTGACACCATTAACCGCGTAATCGTCCCGGGCACCTTCGATCCCATCACGTTTGGCCATATCGACGTCATCCGCCGCGCCCGCCGCATCTTTCCCAGCGTGATCGTGGCCGTTGCCGAGTCGCAGGGCAAAAACGGCGTCGGCACCACGTTTATGCTCGACGAGCGCGTGGCGCTGGCCCGTGAGGCGCTCGGTGATATTGACGGCGTCGAGGTGCTGCCCTTCACCGGGCTCTTGGTCGATTTTGCCCGCGAACAGGGAGCAGGAGCCGTGGTCAAGGGCCTGCGTGCCATGACCGACTTTGAGTACGAGCTGCAGCAGGCCGACCTCAACTACCGCCTGGATAACGAGCTGGAGTCCATCTTTGTCATGAGTGCGCCGCAGTACGGCTATATCTCGAGCTCGGTGGTTCGCCAGATTGCCTCGCTCGGTAGCGACGTCTCTAATTTTGTTCCGCCCAATTTGGTCAAGGCGCTCAAACATAGCTTTTCGTGACTTTTTTTAATGCCTGGTGGCATGTGGTAAACTAACACGATGATTTGTTACCTATGAAAGGAGACCGGATGCCGGGCGAGAATTTTCCTGGCGACAGGATTGTGAGTCTTGTCGACGAGCTCGAGGGGCTCATCGAAGAGGCTAAGACGCCGTTCGGCAAGAACGCCCAGATGAAGGTTATCGACGCCGACGTCTTCTTTAACATCCTCGACGAGATCCGCATGAGCTATCCCGAGGAGTGGCAGAAGTCTCGCCGTATCCTTAAAGAGCGCGAGGAGCTTATGGCTTCCGCCGCCGCTCAGGCCGATTCCATCATCGCCGATGCTCAACAGCAGGCCCTCACCATTGCTGGTGAGCAGGAGATCGTTCGCTTAGCGCAGCAGCAGGCCGACGACATCCGCGACCGTGCCCAGCAGTATGAGCGCGAGACTCGCTATGCCGCCGAAGATTACGCCGAGCAGGTCTTTACGCACCTCGAGGAGAACCTCAAGAGCCTGACCGGCACCGTTACCCGTTGCCGTCAGCAGCTCAACGAGGGCGCCGCCCAGCAGAATGGTCAGTGGTAATGGCTGAGTTCCCGAACGTTACCGTCGATCTTTCCGAGCAGCTCGAGTTTCCCGGAGACTCGTATCCGCTGACCGGCAAGGTCGATGTCACCGCCTATACGGTGGGCGAGAAGGAGTACCAGCTGCAGGACGGCATTGACTACGACGTGGTCTTTACCAATGCCGGCACCGGTGTTCTGCTTACGGGCATGGTCCGCGCGCACGCAACCGGTGAGTGCGACCGTTGCCTGGAGCCCGCTTCGTTTGATATCGCCGGTGAGATTGAGGAATTCTATCTCTTTAACGAGCCCGAGGACCCCGAGGCCTACGAAGACGGCTACGAGCTGCTGGGCGAGGATCGCATCGTCGATCTGGGCGAGCCCACCAACGACGCGGTTGTCATGGACACGCCGTTCGTTGTCCTGTGCAAGCCCGATTGCCGCGGCCTGTGCCCCACCTGCGGCATCAATCTCAACGTCGAGCAATGCGATTGCGCCGCTCAAGCAGAGGCCGAATGGGCCGCTGCCACGGAAAATCCATTTGCAGCATTGAAGAATCTCAAGCTTGACGAGTAAAACTGTGGTAGTATCGCTACTTGCGCGTAATCGCCACACTGGATAGTTCATAAGGAAGGTCACTATGCCCGTACCTAAACAAAAGCAGGGTCGTATCCGCACTCACACCCGTCGTTCCGCCAACATGAAGATCTCGGCTGCGGCTCAGTCCACGTGCCCCCGTTGCGGCGCTGTCAAGCTCCCGCACCACGTGTGCCCCAGCTGCGGTTTCTACAAGGACCGCGAGGTTATCGTTACCGAGTAACTGTATACTCTGGATGCGATGCCGTTCCAACTGGAACCACAATGGCCGGCTCAATGAGTCGGCCATTTTTGTATAAGGAGCATGTATATGAGTAACGTTCGCGTTTGTGTAGACGTTGTGGGCGGAGACGAGAAGCCCCAGGTTGTCCTCGACGGTATCGAGGCGGCGCTTGCGGCGGATCCCGATATCGAGGTCATAGCCGTCGGTCCCGCAGAGATCGTGAACCCCTTTGCCGCGGCTCACGCTCGCGTTGAGGCTTTGGAGGCATCCGATGTCATCGCCATGGATGACGATCCCATTCGAGCCGTGATGACCAAGCGCAAGTCCTCGATCGTGCTTGCCTGCCGCGCTATCAAGAAGGGTAACGCGGACGCGTTCTTCTCTGCCGGCTCCACCGGCGCCATGACCGCTGCCGCTACCGCCTACGTGACGCCGTTTAGGTATCAGGCCGAGGGCAAGAAGCAACCGGTGCGTCCGTGCCTCACCAATGCACTGCCCAACCGCGCCGGCGGCCTGACGGTCCTGTGCGACATGGGCGCTAACCCCGATGTCGAGGTCGACGACATGGTGCGTTTTGCCCAGATGGGTAGCGCCTATGCCCGCGTCGTCCTGGGCATCGAGCATCCCCGCGTGGGCCTGCTTGCCAATGGCACCGAGGACGAGAAGGGTTCCAACTTTACCAAGGCCTGCTTCCCGGCCATGAAAGCCGCCGTTCCCGGCTTTGTGGGCAACTGCGAGGGCACCGACCTGACCTCGGGTAACTTTGACGTCGTCGTTGCCGATGGCATGTCGGGCAACATCGCGCTCAAGGCAACCGAGGGCGCCGCTAAGTTTTTGCTGCAAGAGCTCAAGGGTGCCTTTATGGCTTCGCTCGGCACCAAGATCGCCGCGTTGCTCATCAAAAAGCAGATGCGCGAGATTAAGGCCAAGCTCTCTGGTGATGCCAAGGGCGGTGCGATTCTTTTGGGCCTGCGTGGCGTGGTCCTAATCGGCCATGGCGCCACCTCGGTCGAGGCTGTTAAAAACGGTACGCTCGCGGCGGCCGAAGCCGTGCGCGCGGGGCTGGTCGAGAACGTCGCCAACTCCATGGACGGCATCGTTT
>CALLST010000148.1:0-2218 GCA_938011875.1 uncultured Collinsella sp.
GCAGCTCGCCTTTAGCAAGGCCGACTCGCGCTATCTGATCGCCGATTCCAGCAAGATTGGCAAGCGCGACTTCTACACCTTCTGCCGTCTGGACAGCCTGGACGCCGTGGTGTGCGAGCCGGGCATCGCCGCCGAAGATCGTGCCGCCATCGAGGAGCATACGCAGGTCATTTGCTAGCTAGCGCTACGGGATTGCCAACGGGCGATGCGGGAGGACTTTAACCTCCTGTCATTGTGGAAACCAGCGCGTCAGCGCTACGCGATATGACGCGCAAATGAGGACTCCACTATCAAATTGTCTCAACCTGTGATATCTAGGCGGCCAAAAGTGAGTCAGATGTTACAGATCGAGATTTTTGGCTCGGCCTATTCCGTTTGTCTCGATCTGTAACAGCTAGGACCGAAAAATTCAGCTTGTTGTTACAGATTGAGATTGAGAGGATTGACCTGTGCATTCATCTCAATCTGTAACATCTAGACGTCCAAAACCGGTCTTAGTGTTACAGATTGAGACAATTCGGCGTGGTCTACCTTGTTTGTCTCGATCTGTAACGGTTAGGACTTAAAAACTCGGCTACGTGTTACAGATCGAGACAAAAGAAAAAGAACATTAGGACTTGAAAATAAAGTTTTGATAAGGGACCCGCCCAGTTAAGACGGTGCGGCAGACAATTGAGATTAGTTTGCCTCCGGAGTCGTAAGCATAATGAGTTAGTTCGATGACCGGAAGTTTTGCAACACCATAATTGCTGGCTTCGGAATCGCTAAGCTCACGTGCTCTATAGCTTTCTCTAACAGATTGGATAGACTTGGACAAGTCGTCCATGATTCTGCTAAATGCCTGAAAATCTAACTGGTTATTCGGAACGCGCGACTTTGAAATGAAGAACGTATCAGCGCCTATGAAGCTGCCTTCAAGTTCGTAGGTCAATTCAAGACGCTGAATTTCATCGCGACTTTGACATCCAAATTGTTGGAGCATCATTACGGAAATTGGACGACCTGATGTGAGGCCGCCGAAATGTTTGGTGATGGCATCCGGATCAACGCCATCGCAATGGCTTGCAAAGTCAAAGTCTAAAAGTGAATTGAGCTCGCTAACGCGTTTCGGTGCAACAAACGATCCCTTACCTTGGATTCGATAGATACTTCCACGACGCTCCAGCTCACTCATGGCAAGTCGGACGGTTGTTCTGCTTACGGCGTATTCGTCGCAGAGTTCCATTTCTGTTGGAAGTTTATCGTCTGCTTGATATTCATCGACGATCTGCTTGAGCAGCGCGTCGGTGAGCTGTAAATAGAGTGGCCGTTTTTCGTGTGTATCGAGCATTAGAGCCTCAGTTTGCATATTGGTGGTATCTGATGGTTGCCTCAGTCGGGATGTAGCTTGAGCGCAACAATCTTAACGTATCACAGAGCGGCTCAGCATGATGATCTGATGCCTGTATCCACGAAGGGCTTGTCCGAGCGTGAAGATATTCTGGGGCAGGCAAATACCGTTCATGGAGTCCCCGATATGTTGGAGGTCAGCGCCGGCTGCTTTTGCTGCAAGGCCTATTTTCTTAATGGTCTCGCTGTCGCAAGAGTCTTGACTCGTCCCGTTCGCCGCCATGACGAGAACCTTCTCTTCAATTGACTTGCCTACGTTGTGGGATCGTACAAAGTCTACGATGGCGCGCAGGTCTGCTTCTTGGAAGCAAGGGACGGTGTAGGGGGCTGGCACGAGAAGGATATCGACGCCGAGGTCAACAAACTTGCGCGCAATTTCGAGCGTCATGACAGGTTCCGCAACGCCTGCTCCATGCATTTTTCCGGCTATGATCAGGCCATTGAAATGCTCTTTGGAGAGTTTGATTGAATGGGCGATCGCATCGTTGGAGACGCCAGTTCCAGGGTTGCCCGTCAGGCAGATAAAATCAAATCCGAGTTCGTTAGCCTTTTCTAAGGTCTTGGGAGAGACGCGACGACCCATGGGGATTTCCGTTCGGGATTCAGACATCTCTGCCTCGTTATCAACTGGCTCCAGATTGACGCCAATGGGCCTTCCGCATGCTCGCTTCACCCAAGTGACCGGGTTTTCATTGAGATCATCTGGAATACCGGCAATAACTGGATCGAACACATCGAACGCGTTAAACAGAAGCAGGTCGGCACCTGCGGCACGTTCGATTTCTGCATTAGTAACGCCGCTGAGAAATTGGGAAGAGGGTACGTTTTC
>CALLST010000149.1:0-16602 GCA_938011875.1 uncultured Collinsella sp.
CCCGAGGCCGCAACCGACATGCCTGCCGCCGGTGACAGCTACTGCTATTGGAAGGCCGACAAGTGGGTTCTCTGCCACGCAGATAGTCCCAAGGCTGCCGAGGGCGGCTACGTGGGCCTCGTCGGCAAGAACCTCGACATCGCCTGTGACTAGCATCTTCCGTCTCGATTTGTAACATCTAGCGGGCTAAATCGTCTCTACCTGTTACAGATTTAGACAAACTGCGGGGGGCTGCCCGAAAATCTCGATCTGTAACACCAAGCCCGGTTTTGGCTGCCTACCTGTTACAGATCGAGACAAACCGTCCCCAAACCACCACAAAGGTGCCTGTCCCCTTTGTGGTGGTTTGGGGCGGCGGTATCAGAAAGTGTCAGGCAGGGGCGGCTGCCGGGCCGCCGTGTGCGAAAAGAAGTGTCGGCCTGCGTCGCTGTCGTTGGGCGAGGCCCTATTTGCGGGGATACTGAAACCACGACAAGCAGCGTATGAAAGGATCGATGCATGGCTTTTCGTAAAGACTTTCTGTGGGGCGGCGCGACGGCTGCCAACCAGTGCGAGGGCGCCTATAACGTGGACGGCCGCGGCCTTGCCAACGTGGACGTGGCTCCGCACGGCCCCGAGCGCTATGCGGTGGTCTCCGGCCAGCGTAAAATGCTCGACTTCGAGGACGGCTATTACTATCCCGCGCAGACCGGCATCGATTTCTATCACCACTAGAAGGAGGACATTGCTCTCTTTGCCGAGATGGGCTTTAAGACCTTCCGTATGAGCCTGGCTTGGACCCGCATCTTCCCCAACGGCGACGAGACCGAGCCCAATGAGGCTGGCCTGGCCTTCTACGAGGATGTATTCCGCGAGTGTCAAAAGCACGGCATCGAGCCGCTCGTGACCATCGCGCACTTCGACTGTCCGATTCACCTCATCAAGGAGTACGGCGGCTGGCGCAACCGCAAGCTCATCGACTTCTACAAGAACCTCGCGACCACGATCTTCACCCGCTACAAGGGTCTGGTGAAGTACTGGCTTACCTTTAACGAGATCAATATGATCTTGCACCTGCCGTTTATGGGTGCCGGTCTGGTCTTTGAGGAGGGCGAGAACAAGGAGGCTGTCGAGTACCTGGCCGCCCACAACGAGCTCGTTGCCAGCGCTTGGGCAACCAAGATTGCCCACGAGATCGACCCCGAGGTCAAGATTGGCTGCATGCTCGCCGCAGGTAGCTACTACCCCTACAGCTGTCGTCCGGGCGATGTGCGCCAGGCGCAGCTCGACAATCAGGACAATTACTTCTTCGTCGACGTTCAGAGCCGTGGCTACTACCCGGCCTATGCCGTCAAGAAGCTCGAGCGTCTGGGTATCGATGTGGGCATGACGGACGAGGACCGCGAGATCCTGGCCGCCAACACCGTCGACTTCATCAGCTTTAGCTATTACAGCACCCGTTGCTCCGCCGGTGCCGATAACCCCGATGTCGAGCGCACCCAGGGCAACGCCTTCGCCGGCGCCAAGAACCCCTACCTGCAGGAGAGCCAGTGGGGCTGGGCCATCGATCCGCTGGGCTTCCGCATCACCCTCAACGACCTGTACGACCGTTATCAGAAGCCGCTGTTTGTGGTTGAGAACGGCCTGGGCGCCAAGGATGTTGTCGAGGAGGATGGTTCCATCAACGACGACTACCGTATCGACTACCTGCGCCAGCATATCGCCGCGATGCGCGATGCGGTGACCGAGGACGGCGTTGACCTGCTGGGCTACACCACCTGGGGCCCGATTGACCTGGTGTCTGCCGGCACGGGCGAGATGTCCAAGCGCTACGGCTTTATCTATGTGGACCGCGATGATGCGGGCAACGGCACCCTCAAGCGCTCCAAAAAGAAGAGCTTCGACTGGTACAAGAAGGTTATCGCCACCAACGGCGAAGATTTGGCCTAGGCTTTCCCGATAACCGTAGCCTCCTAACCAAGGCGCCCGGCGAGTATGTGCTCGCCGGGCGCCTTGCCGTCTGCGGATTTTGGGACATGTGGCCCGCTTTTTGGGCCCATCTGTCGGTACACTAAAAGCACTATGGGTACCCGCGAGCGACATATTGGCAACGCGGCCGCCCGATTCGCACCCGTGGCGGATCCCAGAGGCGGCAGGCTCTTCGCCATGCCGCGATTCCTTGTTGGCATAACACATCGGGTGTACCGTCACCGCGTCTTCGCTATCGCCGGCGCCATCACCGCGCTGTTCCTCATGCTTTTGGCAGTCTTGCCGGCACTGTTTGCCTTCGACCCCAAACTTTCTAACGCCGTGCCCGCCTATAGCGAGGTATCCGAAGGGGTCGTGGATGCGCTCGTCCACTCGAGCTCTCTCCCGCTGCTTGTCGCCGCAATTATATTTTCGATCTGGGGCGTATCGGTCTATCTGCGCTGTTTGGACTATGTGTTGCGCCGCCGCCTTGTTGCCGTCGCCACCATCTGCGCCCTGTGGATGATCGAAGTCATTCTCAAGTACAAGTCGTTCACGCCGTTCTATGCCACCGTGCTGTGGTACCTGTACTACGTGCCCATGACGCTCATTCCGCTGTTCTACCAGCTGTGTGGTCTGCGCCTTGCGGGCCTGGAGCAACGCCGCCTGGGTCGCCGCTACCGTGCTGCACTGTGGATTGTGGCCATCCTGCTTATCGGATTTGTGCTCACCAACGATTTTCACCAGCAGGTCTTTCGCTTTGACCGCACAAGCGACACCTGGAGCAACGATTACACGTACGGCTGGGGTTATTTCGCCGTCCTCGTGTGGACGGCCTTTGACTTCGTGGCCTTTTTTATCCTGGTTGGCCGGTCCTCATCCTTTCGCATCCAGCGTTTCTCGGGCACGGCGGCGCTCGTACTGCTGGGTGGCGCATTCTTTGCCATTTCGTATGCGTTGCGCGTGCCCTGGGCATGGAGGCTCAACTTTTCGCTCGTCTATTGCGTCCTGTGCGTGGTGGCGATGGAAATCTGTCTCGATTGCGGTGTCATTCCGTCGTATCACGACATCGCCGGCATCTTCGACACCTTGCCGCTCGACCTCAAAGTTCTAACGCGCGACCTGCAGGAAGTCTATGCCACGCCAGTGTCAAAGCCAATGCCGGTAGGCGTGTGCGAGGAGTTGCGGACCCAGGAGCACGGCCGCGCCCATGCCTTTGCCGTGGCGTCCGATCCCGATGTGATGTACCGTGCCTTTCCGCTGCTGGGCGGATCGGCCCTGCTTGCCCAAGACGTGTCGGAGCTCAACGAGCTTAACCGTGAACTGGCGCATCGTCGCATGGAGCTGCAGCGTCAAAACGAGCTGCTCACCGCCGACTACGACCTTAAGACGCATTTGGCAGATCAAGAAGCCGAGACCTTGCTGGTCCAAGACGTGGACCAAGCGCTTGCCCGCGCGCTCGAAGGGATGTACGACCTGCTGAGCTCGCTGCCGCCGTTGACCGACGAAGCGTCTTCGCACGAGCGTTACCGCATGCTGCAGCGCGCCAAGATGCTCGTCGCCTATTGCAAGCGCAAGGGGTCGCTCACGTTGGCACAGCACGGGGAGAGCGGTTTTGATCGCGGCCGCATTCAGCTCATTGCCAACGAGCTCGCAAGCGACCTGCGCACCATCGATATCGATTGCGCCTCGATTATCGCCATACGGCGCCCGTTGCACGCCAGTACGGTAAGCGCCCTGTACGACTGCGTGTACGACTTTGCGTTTTTTGCCTACACCACCGACCATCCGGCGCTTATGTATCACTTGGGCGACCATGACCGATGCAGTGTCGAGCTGCGTGCCACGCTTTTTTCCAACGATGATGCAGATCTTTCGCAGACGCCCGCCGCGCAAGAACTCGAAAGCGCTCTGCAAGGGCGTAACGTGGCATACCGCTTTGAGGGCGAGCCCGGCCAGCTGCGCATGATCGTCTTGATGCCGAGGGCGGGTGAGTGACGATGCAGATTTCGCTCATCCTTCCCCAAATTGTTGCGCTCGATGTTGTCTTTGCCCTGGCTGCGTGTCTGCAGACGATTCACGTCCCGCTCATCGCATCGCGCCGCTCGTCCTATAACCGTAAGGTGATTTGCGCCTACGAGGCGAGCCTTGTGCTTCACCTGATGATTTCGGCGCTCATCTTATTCGCGTCGTCTGGCTCGTATCTGGTGGCGCCGCTTGACGTTTGCGCCAGGGCAATGGGCGGAGCGTTGTGGCTCAATGCCGCGATCTTTGCCTGTGGCGTGGTGCTTATGGTGCACTATCGTCGCCCCGTCATGCTGGTCGAGCTGCTGCTTGTTGTCGCCGTTACACCGCCGGTGGTTTTTGCCATGGGCTCGGCGTGGACCGTTGTCCTTATCGCAGAGGGAGCGTTCTTCCTGTTCCGTTCCATCGCGGCGCTCTTGATGGACGTCCGTAACCGCCAGGAGGATATCACCGCGTTCTCGACGATCGAGACCATCAACGTGATTCCCGTGGGCATCCTGTATCTAGACCCGAGGGGCCGTCCGCTGCTCATGAACCGCTGCATGCGCAAAAACCTGGTGGAACTTCATATGCCAACCGATCTGCGCGACATGAGCAGCACATGGAACGACCTGCGCAAACTTAGCATGCAAATGCCCGAAAGCAGCAGGAACCGTGTGCGGATTAATCTGGACCGCTTTGGTGAGGCGCGTGCGGTGGTCGAGGTCTCTCCCGCCGAGATTCGCCTATTTGTGTGCGATCGTGTTATGGTTTCGGGCCGTTCGTTCGAGCGCATTATCGGTCTTGATGTGACAGAGTACGCGCATGCTCATGACCGCTTGGCGCAAGCCAACCACCTGCTTGAGCTTGCGGGTCAAGAGCTCCAGGCCCAGATCGAAGAAGTTAAAAAGGTCGCCGACAATGCTGCCTACCTACGTATGCGCGCCCGCGTTCACGATGTGATCGGGCAGCGCCTGTCCATTCTTCATCGCTATTTGGAGGAGGGGCGTCTGGACGATGAGTCGCTCGAGCAGATTGACCCGTTGCTGCGCTCAATCTCCGACGACTTGCGCAGTGGCGGTGCCAGCGAGCCTGCAGAGCAGCTGGGCGATATCGTCCATGCTTTTGGCCTGGTGAGTGTGCAGATCGATGTTGAGGGCGCGCTGCCCGAGGACGCGCGTGTCGCCGCCGCATTTTTGCAGATTATCCGCGAGGCCTCGACCAATGCCACCAAGCATGCGCAGGCGCATCGGGTCCACGTGCGTCTGTGGCAGGAGGGGACGGATGCTGGCGCCGTCGCGCGCATGACGATTTCTAACGACGGGTCCCCGGCCCCCGTATCGTATCGCGAGGGAACGGGTATCCCAGGTATGAGGCATGTCGCGCAAGATCTGGGTGGCAGCCTAGAGGTCCACGCCGCCCCACCCTTTACGCTTACGGTATCCATTCCGCTTACGCCCAACGCTGCTGTTCGGAGGAGAAGCTCATGATTCGCGTCCTTATAGTCGAAGACCAGGCCATTCTGCGCGAGAGCCTGGCGCGCTCCGTTGGCGATCAGCCCGATATGACCGTTGTTTCCGCCATCGCCGATGCCTCCGAGGCCTTGGGTGTCGC
Organism: uncultured Collinsella sp.; assembly: GCA_938011875.1. Classification (GTDB taxonomy): domain Bacteria; phylum Actinomycetota; class Coriobacteriia; order Coriobacteriales; family Coriobacteriaceae; genus Collinsella. The sequence goes on from CALLST010000149.1 coordinate 5,566, forward strand.
GCTCAAGGAGCGCCCGGACATGATACTGATGGACGTCTGCACCGAGCATGATTCCAACGGCATCGTGGCGGCGGCGCGCATCAAGGAGCAACTGCCCGAGTGCCGCATCATTATCATGACCGGCATGCCCGAGATCACCTTTGTCGATCAGGCCCGCGAGGCGGGCGTCGATAGCTTTGTGTACAAGAACGTCGGTATCGACGAGCTGTTCGCCGTGATGCGCTCAACGCTGGCGGGCTATTGCACGTTTCCCAAGCCGCCCGAGAGCATTTTCTCGGGCACGGCGGCCCTCGACGATGTCGAGCTGTCGATCCTGCGCCTTGCCTGCGAGGGCAAAAGCCGTCGCGAGATCGCGGCCGAGCTGTTTATGAGCGAGGGCACCATCAAGCGTCGCATCTCGGAGATCCTGAGCAAGACCGGCTACGACAACATCATGCGTCTTGCCGTGCACGCGGTAACGGAGGGCAGCATCGTTCCCAATATGGAGCGCTAGCGCTCGTTACGCATCGGCATAAAAACGGCGGGGCCGCAGGATTAACTCCTGCGGCCCCGTCTGGTGTGCGCGGATGTGTCCGCCAATCCGCGGCTGATGTTACATGCCGCTACGCGATGGTTGCGCTGTAGGAGGCGACGTCCTCGTAGGAATCGGTCAGATAGGCGTCGATGCCGATGGTCGTGTTGGCCAGGTCGTCAAGGCTGCCAAGCTCGCCGTTCGAGAACGTGAATTCCTCGGTGGCGTTGGTGCCGGGCATCAGGTGAGCCGAGAACCAGGGGTCCTTCATGGTGCCGTTGACATTGGTCTTGCCGGAGGGAGCGTAGAAGGTCAGGTCCTTGTCGCTCTTGTTGGTGATGTTAACGACAAAGCCGATGTCGCCCCAGTCGTCCTTGAACTTCTCGGTGATGGTGATGGTGCACAGGTCGTCATCGGCGACGGTGACGGCGGGGGAGATTTCGACGCTCTGGACATCGTCGTCTTCGACGGCCTCATCGATCTCCTCTTCCTTCTCGGCGTTCTCGCGATCCTTCTTTACCGTACCGGACAGATCCTTGTCGGACTTCGTAAAGATAAGCTTGTCGCCTTCCACCTCGAGGACGAGCTTGTCGTCCTTGAGCTTCAGGTCGTGCGACTCATCTTCGGCGGTAATCGTTACGGTGGTGGCGTCCTTGGCCTCCCATTTCAGGTCGGCGACCTCAAGGAACATGTCGAGGACGCCCGTGCCGTCTTCGTCGAGGATCAGGATACAGTTGAGGCCCCACTCCTTGAGCATATCCATGTACTCATCGGTGAGCTCTTCGCCGTCCAAGGTTCCACCCGAGTACTGCCAGCTGCCGACGAAGTTGGCCTTGGGGTCTTTGCCGCCGCCGCTGCAGCCCGTCAGGGCAAAGGCGAGCGCCAGGACGCATGTCAGGAATGCGAGTACGGACTTTTTGAACGTTGTCTTCATGGTGTCCTCCTTTATCGAACGAAACCCATAGAAGCAAATGCGGGGGTGGCGGACCTCCCCGCCAATTACCAGGTAGAGGGGCTAGGGCCTGGGTGTTCCGCAGTTGCTGCAGAACTTGCCGCCGTTTTCGCTACCGCAGTTGGGGCAGAACCACTTGGTCGGTGCCGGGGCGGGTGCGGGACTGCCACACTCGGGGCAGAACTTGCCGGTGTTGGTGGCACCGCAACTGCAGGTCCACGTGCCGGCCGCGGGGGCAGCGGCAGGAGCCGGTGCGGGGGCGGGTGGCGGGGTCGGCTGTGGGGCGGCCTGCTGCTGTGCCTGGCCGGCGGCGAACAGCTGGCTGGCGTTCATGCCGCCCATGCCGCCCGCCATGCCCATGCCCATGAAGCCTGCCATCGCGCCGTTGGGGTTGGCGGCTGCTGCGCGCATCGCATCGCTCTGGGCGCTGGCGATGTTGGCGGCTGCCATGGTGGGATCGCGCATGACCGCGGCCTTCTGCAGGTCCTTGATCATCTGCTCGTCTTCTTGCGAGGCGGCGATGGAGTTGACGCCAAAGCTCACGATCTCGACGCCGCGCAGGTCGCGCCAGTCGGCCGAGAGGACCTCGTTGAGCGCGCGGGCGAGCTCGGTGGTGTGGCCGGGGATGGCGCTGTAGCGGATGCCCATCTCCGAGATCTTGGCAAAGGCGGGCTGCAGGGCGGTGAGCAGCTCGGACTTAAGCTGGCTGTCGATCTTATCGCGCGTGTAGCTATCGGTCACGTTGCCGCACACGTTGGTGTAGAACAGCAGCGGGTTGGTGATGCGGTACGAATACTCGCCGTTGCAGCGAACGGAGATGTCGACATCCAGGCCAATGTTGTTATCGACCACGCGGAAGGGCACGGGCGAGGCGGTGCCGTACTTGTTGCCGATGATCTCCTTGGTGTTGATAAAGTAGACGCGCTGGTCTTTGCCCGCGTCGCCGCCAAAGGTAAAGCGGCTGCCGATATTGGCGAACGTCTCCTTGATGGAGTCGCCCAGGTTGCCGCTAAAGACGCTCGGCTCGCTGCCGGTGTCAAAGACAAACTCGCCGGGCTCCAGCGCGACCTCGATGATCTTGCCGTTTTGCACCACGAGCATGCCCTGGCCGTCGTTGACGGCGATGACCGAGCCGTTTGAGATGACGTTGTCCTCGCCGCGCGTGTTGGAGCTGCGGCCGCCGGTGCGCTTGCTGCCCTTGCAGGCTAAGACGTCGGCGGGCATCGATTCGCAATAGATAAATTCTTTCCACTGGTCGGCCATGACGCCGCCGGCAGCTCCCAATCCAGCTCTCAAGAGTCCCATGGTGATCTTCCTTTCTCGTCAAAGGCCGGGTGGTATTGGTCAGAATGGCTAATCGTCCTTGTTGTCCTTCATGACAACGGTGGTCTCGGTGTGGCTGAAGGTGTCGTGCTTCTCGGTCAGGTCGAGGTCTCCGCAGTAGTAATCGGCGTGGGTGGCCTCGTTGGCCGTCTTGAGCTGGCCTACCAGCAGCACGTCTGCGATGATTACGATGATCAGCGGCGCGACGATGTTGATGAGGATGCCCTCGACATCAAAGGTGAGGTAATTCGGATCGAAGGCGTTCTCGCCCATAAAGAGAATCTGGGAGAGGACAAACCCGATCACAAAGAACAGCACCGAGGCGATAGCGAGCTTGGGCTTGGAGCAGGGAAGCTCGCCGACCATGCGGCCGGTCTGGCCGTTCATGGCAAACAGATAACTCTTGCCGTTCCACGAGGTGGAAAGCATCCACACGGGAAACAGGGCGTAGTCGCTGTCTTCCCAGGTGTAGTCGAGCTGCTTGCTTTCGACTGTGGCGTCGTCATACTCGTCGACGACGGTCTCGCGCAGGGCCGAGATCGTGCTCTCCTCCATGCGGCGCTCGGCGCGCGCCTTGCAGGTTTCGCAATCCTCGTCATAGCGGTTGGCGATGTAGCCGGGCATATAGGCGACCGAGAACGGGCGCAGCGCGTCGTAGTCAAACGGCTCGATGGCGTCCATATGGCCGTCGGGCATCTTGGACGATCCGTCGACCGGCACGCGCTCAAACGAGATATTGCCCTTACGGTAGGCGTCGTAGTGGCCGGTGGTCGTGACGGTGCGATCGGATTCCTCAGACACGGTCTCGTTGGTCGCATCAAAGCACACTTCGCCGTCAACGCGGGCGCCGTAGAGCCAAAACGGCACGTAGACACCTTGGACCTCGTCGATGTGGTTGCCGGTGACAAAGCTCTTGGGCAGCAAGATCTTGCCCTTGTAGTGTTCCTTGAGTGCGGCCGTGACATCGTCGCGCCCGAGCTTAAACGGAATCACCAGGTCGGGCGAGAAGTCGCCCGAAAGCTGACCGGGCGCTACGGCGGGGTTGCCGCAGTACGGACAGGTGGTGACGGCGACGGTGCCGTCCGAGACCAGCTCGGCACCGCACGACGAGCAGATGTAGCCGGCGTTTTGAGCCAGCTCCTGCACGGCATCGTCGACAGCAGGCTTGGGGGCCGCGGCTGTGGCATCGGCTTTGGCATCTGCCTTGTCCTGGCGCTCGCGATAGAGGGCCTCGACTTCTTCGACTTCAAAACGCGAATCGCAGTAGTCGCAGACGAGCTTTTGCTCGGCACTGGCAAAGTGAAGGGGGCCGCCACACGCGGGGCACTGATAGTTGACGCTCTCGAAGGCCATGATCGGTCCTTTCCGTGCCGGAGGCTATGCGCCGATGGCGCCACCACAGTATTCGCAGCGCCCGCTGGCATCGGGAATGGTGGTTGCACCGCAGAAGGGGCAGGTGACCGCGGTCTTGGGGGCCTTGGCGGCCACGACGCTGTCGCGCGTCTCCTAGCGCAGCTGCACCAGCGCGTCGCGGACCTCGGTTGCCTGGCGCTTGGCCTCGCGGTATTCGATGGAACCGCGCTGATCGATGGTGGAGTCGTTCACGCGCAGGTTGATCTCGGTAAAGTACGGCGTGTTGACGTGGATGGTCAGATTAAAGTCGTAATCCAGGTCGTAGCGCGGCGGATTGTAGCTCTCGCGCTCGCCGTCCTTGGTCTCGCGGTAAATCTCGGTGCGATGCTCGTCGATATCCATATCGCAGCCGAGTACCTGCGAGAACTCGATGATGTCGGGGTTGGCGTCGCGCCAGCGGCTCTGCGAGGTAATGATCAGCAGGCCCGCGTCTTCGTCGAGCATGATGTTGGTGCGCCCGGCAGAGAGCGTGCGCGTGGGGTTGAAAGAGGCCAGGCGCTCGGCGTTGGCCTCGCGGTAGGCGAGCTGCTCACGGATATCGTCCGCGGTGCTGGAGCGATAGCCGCCAAAGAAGGGGGAGAGCTTGCCGACGCACTCTTTGCACAGGTAGCCTTCGTTGATCTTAGTCTTGCCGAGAAGTCCCAGCTCGGTACCGCAAATCGCGCACTCTTTCTTCTCGAACATCTTGTCAAAGAAGCCCATGGCTGCCTCCCATCAACTGGTAGCGTGTGTCACTTTTGATGATGGGGGAGTGCGCGATCTTTCACGATACCCAGACGGCTCAAGGAGTCTCCACAGCTGGGACACATGGCCCATTTTCCCGACTAGTCATCGGGGGCACTTTTGTTGAGGGCGGTTTGGGCTGGATTGGAAGCACTTCGGGCATTGCGTGTGTATCAGGACCCGTTCTCCATTAAAATGGTTTTCCGGACATCTAACCGGCTGGGGGTTATCATGAGGGACTTGGGAGACACAACCGCATACCTGCGCCGGGGCATACGGGAGATTCTGTGCCTGGCGCTTTTCGTTTTTACGTTTTTGGCTGTCGAGTACCTCTTTGATGTGCGCGTCGCCGAGTTTGTACCGTCGAATGAGGTTGTCATTTACGAGAGCATCGTCATTGGTGCGAGCGTGATCGGCTTTTTCGTGCGCCCTCTTCTGTACTATCGTCGCCCTCAGGCGATTGCTGCGACGAGTGACATCACAGGCGTGCTGTTGGTGTCGGCATTGCTGCTGATGATTATGGCGGTGCAGTTCCAAGTGGTGATCGCCGGGGGCTTGGTTGCCTGTTGCGCTCTGGGCTACTGCGGATCGACCGCCCATGCCAACTTTGCGCGTCGTTTTGCGCGGACCCCTTGCCTGGCGCGTGCCGCGGCGCTTTCCTATGCTGCCGGCATTCTGGTTCAGGTGCTCAACCATATGGTAATGCCCGCGGGAATTCCGCAACAATTTGTGCTGATTGTCTGCGCGATTGCGCAGGTAGGGCTGCTCCATGTCGCCCGGCGAGCCAAGCTGCGCGACGAGGCTGCGCCCGAGTTTGAGGCTGAGATTGCCGAGCTATCGGTCGATGCGTCGGAATATGGCGCCAAGTGGCAGGAAGCCCCCGAGGCAAAGGCGGCTTTTCATGCCGCCGTGGTGCGTCTGACGGTGGCGACCGCCTGCCTCACGGGCGTATTCGCCGCTCTCAATGCGGGGCTTACGACCTCGCATGCCGCCGGCGCTATCGACTTGGGTGACTGGCCGCGCCTGTTGCTCATCTTGAGCGTCCTTGCCGCCGGCGTCTTGTATGACCTGCACGGACGCTCGTACATGAACATCATCATGACGTGTGCCGCCATGCTGTCCACACTCTCGTTCTTTCTGCTTATCACCGATGCTAATGGCGGTAATGTACTTGCCGCCACGATGATTTTCTACCTGGGCTCGGGCTTTTTCGTGGTGTTCTTTACCGCGAAGTTCGCTGCCGTTTCGATGTATGCCCGCTGGGCGTATCTGTGGCCATGCATGGGTCGCGTCATCAACAATATCTGCACGCTGCTGGTGACGGCGCCGGCGGTGGCGATTATCTCGAGCCAAAACGTGCTGACGGCAGTTGCCGTGGTGTTTGTGCTGTTTGTGGGCATTGCGATTTCGCTGCTGGGACAGTTTGGGCAAGGCGCCGACGGTTCGGCATCGCGCGGGGGGGGTTGGCGTTTGCCGTCGATGACCTTGGCGAGATCCATGCGCCCGAACGGGCCGATACGGTGCCGCCGGAGGCTCCGGAGCTGTCGTTTAACGAGCGTCTTGAGGGCTTTGTCGCCGCCTTTGGCCTTACCAAGCGCGAGCGCGATGTCCTGGAGGCCCTGGTTGCATCGGACGACAGCGTGCAGGATGTGGCGGCGTCGCTCTTCCTTTCGCGCTCCACGCTCTACCGCCATATCGCCTCGATTAACAAAAAGGTTGAAGTGACGTCACGCGTGGCGCTCATCAACTACTTCTGGTCCTGGACGCCCCAAGACTAGCAACCGGGCAAACGCCAAAACCGCCACAAAGGGGACAGACACCTTTGTGGCGGTTTGGAGGCAGGCAGCCCAATCCCGCCGGTTTGTCTCGATCTGTAACAGTTGCTCAGCAAAACCGAGCCCAGATGTTACAGATTGAGATATTTCGGCGCGACCGCTGCATTTGTCTCAATCTGTAACAGGTAGAGGCGATTTTGCCGGCTAAGTGTTACAGATTGAGACGTTGGGGATGCAGCGCCGTGCTAACCGTCACCTTTAATGGTGGTTTTCGGTCGCCGGCTTGGTAAAGCGTGTCGGCGCGGCACCCCAAGCATCCTTGACGGTGGCGCCAGTGGAGCTACAGCAGCTCGCCGTGGCGGGCGATATAGCAATGCTTGGCAAGCTGCGTGAGCGCGATGTAGGCGGCGACGATACCAACGAGCAGCGCAAAGAAGCTCGCGGGCAATGCCATGAGCCCCAGGGCATCGGCGATGGGGCTTGCCGGCAGCCAAGTGACGAGTGTCAGGCCCAGCACGGTGAGTACGCACAGCGCTGGCGCGGCGTGGTCACGCAGGCTCGGCAGATGCGGAGAACGCAGCATGTGGATCACGAGCGTCTGCGACCACATGGACTCGACGAACCAGCCGCTCTGGAAGAGCGCTGCAAAGGCCGCCATGCCGGCGGCATCGCCTGCGCAGACAAGCTCGGACCAGGTTGAGCCCACAGCGGCGGGGCACACGACAAAGAAGAGCGCGGCAAAGGTGGCAATGTCAAAGAGCGAGCTCACGGGGCCCAGCTCGAGCATAAAGCCCTTGATGGACGCGGCGTCCCAGGCACGCGGGCGGGCAGTCCAGGCGTCATCGACGGTGTCCCACGGCAGCGCGATGCACACGATCTCGTAGACCAGCGACAGCAGTACCAGCTGCAGGGCGCTCATGGGCAAAAACGGCAAGAATAGGCTCGCGACGGTCACGGACAGCACGTTGCCAAAGTTGGAGCTCACCGTGGTCTTGAGGTACTTGAGCAGGTTGCCGTAGGTGCGGCGGCCTTCGATGATGCCGCGCTCGAGCACGCCCAGGTCCTTCTGAAGCAAGATGATATCGGCGGATTCCTTGGCAATGTCGACGGCCGAATCGACCGAGATGCCGCAATCGCTCGCACGCATGGCGGCGGCGTCGTTGATGCCGTCGCCCATAAAGCCCACGGTGTGGCCGAGCAGCTCGCGCATGACGCGCACCAGGCGCGCCTTCTGCAGCGGCGAGAGCTTGGCGAAGAGGTGGGTTTTTTCGGCGCGCTCGGCAAGCTCGGTGTCGTCGAGTGCATCGATCTCGGAGCCGAGCAAGACGTTGCTCGCGTCGATGCCAATCTGCTCGCAGACGGTGGCGGCGACGCGGTCGTTGTCGCCGGTCAGGACTTTGACCGCCACGCCTTTGGCCTCGAGCGTGGCGACGGCGCCCGCGGCACTTGCTTTGGGCGGATCGAGGAAGGCCAAAAAGCCCATCAGCACCATGTCGCACTCGTCGGCGATGCCGAACTCGCCCACGCAGCGCGGATCGGTCTTCTGCGCCACGGCAATCACGCGCAGGCCCTCGGCGTTAAGATTGGCGACCTGCTTGCGAATCTGGGCGAGCTTGTCTTCGGCGAGCGGCCGGGCGATACCGTTGACCTCGACAAAAGAGCAAATCTCGAGCATTTCCTCGGCAGCTCCCTTGGTAACCATCTGGGTTTTGCCTTGGGCGTCGGAGACAACTACGCTCAGGCGACGGCGCGAGAAATCGAAGGGAACCTCGTCGACCTTGGTGTAGCGGTCGCGCAGGCTCTGGCCCAGCATGGAATCGGGTGCGACGGTCGAGGGTGTCACATCGGCACGGTCGATTACGGCCAGGTCGATAAGATTTTTGAGGCCGGTCTGGAAGAAGCTGTTCAAAAACGCATGGCGCAGCACGCGTGCGTCCTCGTTGCCGTCGGTGTTGAGGTAGCGCTCGAGTACGATGCGGTCTTCGGTGAGGGTGCCGGTCTTGTCGCAGCACAGGACGTCCATGGCGCCCAGGTTTTGAATCGCCGGCAGCTCCTTGACGATAACCTGGCGACGGGCGAGGTCCTTGGCGCCCTGCGACAGACTCGTGGTCACGATGACGGGGAGCATCTGCGGCGTGATGCCCACGGCCACGCTCGTGGCGAACAGCAGCGCGTCGATGACGTTGCCCTTGGTGGCGGCGTTGATGGCAAAGACGGCCGGCGCCATAACGAGCATGAGGCGTACGAGTAGCATGGAGACGCTCGAGACACCGCGGTCAAACGCGCTCTTCTCGCCACGCCCGTTGAGCATCTTGGCGATGCCACCCAGGTAGGTGTCCGAGCCGGTGGCAACGACAAGCGCCATGGCGGTGCCGTTTTGCACGGAGGTGCCGGTAAAGACGATGTTCTTGCAGGCAGAGAGCGGCAGTGCGGAGCCGTCGGCACCCTCGACGATAGTGACGGCGGTGGTTTTCTCGACGGCCTCGCTCTCGCCGGTGAGCGCGGACTCGATCACAAACAGATCGCGCGCGGTGATGATACGGGCATCTGTCGGAACCATATCGCCGGCAGAGAGGCGGATCACATCGCCGGGGACGAGCTCGTCGAAGGGGATCTCGATGCGCTCGCCGTCGCGCAGGGCGGTGCAAGTGTTGGAGACCAGGTCCTTGAGGGCCTCTGCCGCATTGCCGCTGCGGGCTTCCTGGATAAACTTCATGCCGCCCGATACCAGCAGCATGATGCCGATGACGATGACCGTGGAGGGGTCGCGCTGCGGCTCGGGCACGGCGAGCACGTCGATGTAGAGCGAGACCAGCGCAAGCGCGGCGAGGGTGCCGGCGAAGGGATCGATGAAGGCGTCGGCGATGCGGCGGGCGAGCGTCTTGGTCGGTGCCTCGATGGTGTTGGGGCCGGAGGCGTACAGGCGCTCGGTTGCCTGCTCGGCGGTGAGGCCGTTTGCCGTGGCGTCAAGCAGTACGAGAGCGTCATCGGCACTATGGGTGGTGGCGAATATGGTGTTCTTGGGCAGGCCGGTGTGAGCGGCAGGGCGTGCCGTGCGGCGGCGCTTGGAGATGGCTTCGAGAACCGTGGCGGTTTTGAGCATCAGCATAGGGTCCTCCTTGTTGAAGGGAGTTAGCGTACGTGTCGTATTGAATTGCAAAAAACCTAGATGTCGCTCACGTCATGCTCGCGAACCACCACAAAGGGGACAGGCACCTTTGTGGGGGGGGGTTGACGATCTGCCGGTGGCGTTTACGCGTGTGCGGAGTCCTCGCGGCGTGCCGAGGGCGACATGCAGGTTTTTCGACTATGGCTGCCTTCCATGGCACACCCCCTTAAGGCCGGGCGCGGCGCGCTTTGGGTATCTCGTACCCCTTTTTAATCCGCCCGTATTCTTGATGAGGGGGTTTGACATGTCAACCCCATTGTTCGGAAAACCATTCCCTCTGACAAAGCCTTGACAGAATGCCGTGGCCCCAAAGCGCGCCCGCATCTACGCTTCGCCTGCGCTAAACTGGAAGGCACGTACGCGATTACGAGAGGAGCCCGCATGGAGGCTTACAAGCAAGAGTTCATCAAGTTTATGGTCGAGTCCGACGTCCTTAAGTTCGGCAGCTTTACGCTCAAGAGCGGCCGTCAGTCCCCGTTCTTTATGAACGCCGGTGCTTACGTGACGGGCTACCAGCTCAAGAAGCTGGGCGAGTATTACGCCCAGGCCATCCACGATAACTTTGGCGACGATTTTGACGTGCTGTTTGGGCCGGCCTACAAGGGCATTCCGCTGGCCGTCGTGACCGCAATTGCCTACCACGAGCTGTACGGCAAGGAGGTCAAGTACTGCTGCGACCGCAAGGAGGCCAAGGACCACGGCGCCGACAAGGGCAACCTGCTGGGCTATGAGCCCCAGGACGGCGATCGCGTGGTCATGGTCGAGGACGTCACCACCAGCGGCAAGTCCATCGACGAGACCTATCCCAAGGTTAAGGCTGCTGCCGACGTCGAAATCAAGGGCCTGATCGTGTCCCTCAACCGCATGGAGGTCGGCAAGGGCGGCGTGACCACCGCGCAGAAGGAGATCGAGGCCAAGTACGGTTTCCCCGTCGCGAGCAGCGTTTCCATGGCCGAGGTCGTCGAGACCCTCTACAACCACGAGATCGATGGCAAGGTCGTCATCGATGACGAGCTCAAGGCCGCCATCGACGCCTACTACGAGCAGTACGGAGCCCGAGAGTAGTTACGGCGTTTTACCAAACGCCGTAACTGCTCGACGCTGCGCGGGCCGCATTTGGACAATCTGACGTTCAACTTCAAGGGCGCGACCAGAAGGTCAGCGCCCTTTC
>CALLST010000150.1:0-1134 GCA_938011875.1 uncultured Collinsella sp.
CAACGGCGATGCTTGACGGCGGGAAAGGAGGGGTGTCCGGCGGCGAGAAGCAAAAGATTGCAATTGTGAGACAGCTGTTGAAATCGCCGGACGTTATGCTTTTTGATGAACCGACCTCAGCACTTGATGCGAAGAGTCGAGGCGCGCTGATCAAATTGCTTAATGAAATTAAGAGAGACCATATTGTAATCGTTGTCACTCATGACGAGGAGATGCTTGCCGCCTGTGACGAGGTCATTTCGACGGCTGGATGATAAACGGATTGTGGCGATGAAGACCAAGAAACTTGAAATGGCGTGGGCTCTGGGTACGTCTCCACGGGTACGCCGTACTCGACCGCCCGGCAAGAAGGTTTTATAGCGTGTTTCCCCAGAGAGGTCCCTTTGTCCGGTAGTGGCGAGGGGAGCCTCTCTTTTGCTCACCTCTTGCGGCGGAGGGGGACACCATGCGCCTATGCAGGACAAACTGCGCGTTCTTGTCGAATGATGGGCTATGTGTAGAGATGATGGTCTCGGGTAGAGGCCGTGTCGCGCTCGGCTGCGATGAGCCAGGCAATTCAATCTTCATCCGGGAGGGCCTTGGCAAGACAAGCAGGGCGAAGACCTTGGCGACGTTCGGGAGCCGTGTGGCGCCCGGCTCCACGCTCATCCACGACATGGAGGGCGCGCACATGACGCTTGTCAACAAGCTGTCACTGAAGAGCCAGCACTACAACGCGAAGCTGCTCAAGGGCGTTCCCGACGGTCAGAACCCGCTGGGGCCCGTGAACCGGATGCGCTACTTCATGCAGTGCTTCCTGAGGGCTCATCCCGGCTCCAACCGGGACGACATGCGGGGCTGTGGCTATGAGTCCGCCCGAGGACAAGCTTGAGAAGGTCGCGATGGTGCTCGATCGGGCAATGCGATACCCGAAAACGCTCAGGTTCAGGCAGTTCTATGCAAGAAAGCCCAGTTCAGATGAGTTCGACGAGCAATATTTATCAACACAGTGCAAGGGGGGATTATATTTGTATTTCATCCGTGTTGAGCTTCACACGGTGCGCGACTCATCGCAAACTGGCGGGCGCAGCGGAAAGAAAACCGACTGCAGACGAACGATCGATATCGGGAGCAAATAGCCACCGGATGCTTTTC
>CALLST010000151.1:0-18785 GCA_938011875.1 uncultured Collinsella sp.
TTCCTGCTCTACAGTCCTGCGCAAGACGGAAAGCACATTAAGTGCTTTCCTTTGCGTGCGGAACTCGCGATAAACTTCATATGCGGCCCTCCCGGGCGCAAGCAAAAGGGCGACCCCCTTAGGAGTCGCCCTTGTTGAGCTGCTTATGTTTAGCTGTTACTCGGCGTCGTGGTGACGGCGGGGCTTGCGGCCTCCGTTGTCACCGGGACGGCGCGGACGGTCGCTGCGCTCGGAGCGCTCGCGACGCGGACGCTCACGGCGCTGGAAGTGCTCGCCGTCGCCCTCGGAGGCACCCTCGGCGCGAGCCGGGGCCTCGGGCTTGTCAAGACGATCGAGCGAGATCTTGCCGCGATCGTCGACCTCGATGACGACGACCTTGACCTCGTCGCCGACGTTGAGGACGTCCTCGACCTTCTCCACGCGGCCCTTGGCGACGCGGGAGATGTGGAGCAGGCCGTCCTTGCCGGGCAGCAGGTTGACGAAGGCGCCGAAGGGCTGGATGGAGACCACGCGACCGGTGTACTCCTCGCCCGGCTCGGGAACCTTGATGATGAGCTTGATACGCTCGACAGCCTGGTCGACGGACTCGCCGGTGCCGCCGACAAAGACGGTGCCGTCCTCCTGGATGTCGACCGAAGCGCCGGTCTCGTCCTGGATGCCGCGGATGACCTTACCGCCGGAACCGATGACATCGCGGATCTTGTCGGTCGGAACCTGGATGGAAACGATGCGCGGAGCGGTGCTGCGCGTGGTGTGGCGCGGCTCGGGGATCACATCGAGCATCTTCTGCAGGATGAAGGCGCGACCCTCCTTGGCCTGCTGCAGGGCGCGGGCCAGGATGTCGAAGGTAAGACCGGTGGCCTTGTTGTCCATCTGCAGAGCGGTAATGCCCTCGGTGGTGCCGGTGACCTTAAAGTCCATGTCGCCAAGGAAGTCCTCGAGACCCTGGATGTCGGACAGGACCACGGTCTTGCCCTCCTCCTGGATCAGGCCCATGGCGATACCGGAGACCGGGCGCTTAATGGGCACGCCGCCGTCCATAAGGGCGAGCGTGGAGCCGCAGGTCGAAGCCATCGAAGAGGAGCCGTTGGACTCCATGACCTCGGAGACGACGCGGATGGCGTAGGGGAACTCGTTCTCGTCGGGGAGCACCGGAAGCAAAGCGCGCTCAGCCAGGTTGCCGTGGCCGATCTCGCGGCGCTTGGGGCTGCCCATGCGGCCGGTCTCGCCGGTGCAGAACGGCGGGAAGTTGTAGTGGTGCATGTAGCGCTTGCCCTCGGTGGGCTCGATGGTATCCAGACGCTGGCCCTCGTTGAGCATGCCGAGCGACAGGACGGAAAGCACCTGCGTCTGGCCACGCTGGAACAGGCCGGAGCCGTGAACGAGCGGCAGGTAGTTGTCCTTCACCATGATGGGGCGAATCTCGTCGGCAGCACGGCCGTCGACGCGCTCGCCGGTCTCGACGACCATGGTGCGCATGGCCTTCTTCTCGAGCTTCTTGAGCGCCACGGGAATCTCGCGCTCCCAAGCGGCCTGCTCCTCCTCGGTGAACTCGGCGCGGATGGACTCCTTCAGAGCCTCGACCTTACCGATACGGGAGAGCTTGTCGGCGTCGCGAAGGGCGGCTGCCATCTCGTCGTAGTGGGCGAAGATGCGCTCCTGGACCTCCTCGACGGGCTGGTCGAGCGGGTACTCCTTCTTGACGATGGGGCCGTTGACTTGCTCCCACTCGGCGACGAACTCGTCCTGAGCCTGGCAGAAAGCAGCAAGGGCCTCCTGGCCAAACTTCATGGCGGCGAGCATGTCGTCCTCGGAGATCTCCTCGGCGCCGGCCTCGACCATCGAGATGAAGTCGGCAGAGCCGCCCAGCTCCAGGTCCAGATCGGAGTTCTCGCGCTCCTCGTAGGTGGGGTTGACGATAAACTCGCCGGTCTCCACGTTACGGCCGATGCGCACGCAGGCAAGCGGGCCCTCGAAGGGCACGCCGCCGAGCGTCATGGCCAGGGAAGCACCCATGACGTTGATGACGTCGAAGGGGTTGACCTGGTCGGCGACGAGCGAGGTAGCGACGATGTGTACCTCGTTGCGGAAGCCGTCCGGGAAGCTCGGGCGAATCGGGCGGTCGATCATGCGCGCGGTGAGCGTGGCCTTCTCGCTGGGACGGCCCTCACGCTTGAGGTAACCACCCGGGATGCGGCCGGCGGCGTACATCTTCTCGTTGAAGTCGACGGTCAGCGGGAAGAAGTCGTAGTTCTTGCGCTCCTTGGAGACGACAACGGTGTCGAGCATCGTGGTGTCGCCCTGCTTGACCAGGCAGGCGCCGGTGGCCTGCTTGGCAAGCTCGCCCGACTCAAAGGTGTAGGTCTTGCCGTACAGCTCAAAGGTCTTGGATACGAGTGTCATTGTTCTCCTTTACCCCACAGGCCCCTTGCCTGCGGGCTTCTCATGTGACGCGGGCCCCCTGCCCCCGCCACGCTTCAGAGCGTGATTGTTCACGCCCTTACACAAAAAGAGCGCCCCGCTGCGCAGGACGCTCTTAGCATGTACAAATCCTTACTGGATGTTGTCGCGGATGCCCAGAGCCTTGATGAGCTCACGGTACTCGACGATGTCGCTCTTCTTGATGTAGGAGAGAAGACGACGACGACGACCGACGAGCATGAGCAGGCCACGACGGGTGTGGAAGTCCTTCTGGTGGGACTTCATGTGCTCGGTCAGCTCCTTGATGCGCTCGGACAGGATGGCGACCTGAACCCTGGGGTTACCGGTGTCGACCGGGGTGTTACCGAACTGGGCAGTCAGCTCCGCCTTGCGCTCTTTGGAAACAGTCATTGTTTCACCTTTCGTTTTACGTCGCCCGCGGGCGACTCGATTCGCCTCGGACTGGGAAGCCGCCGGTGGAGCGAGCAACCAAGGTCGAGGTACCAACAGGTCGGTATGTTACCACAAGCAGCCCGCGCCTGCGCATCATCACCGACCCAACATGAATTCCATCGCACGGAGGCGCTGATCGGCATGTGTTGCCGCCCAGACATGCGAAAGCCCCAACAAAAAAGCGGCAGTATGGGGATCGATCCTCTCAGCCAAAAGCGCATCGAAGGTCATGGACATGAGGGCGCGCAGCCATGCGACCTCACCGGTCGATACCAACTCTGCACCCGGAACGCTCGACGCGCACGAGCCGCACATGAGCCCGCCCGCCTGGGGCGAAAAATACGACAGCATGGGGTCTCCGCACAGCACGCAGGCCGAAAAATCGGGTCGATAGCCAACGTGCGACAGCAGCTTAAAGACATATGCCGCCACAAGTAGATCCATATGCGCCGTGTCGAGCCCGCTGCCCACCAGGGCAAGCGCTCGCTGCGTTATGGCAAAGGTAAACGGGTCCTCGGCGTCCTCGAACGAGCACACACGCGCGACCTCGGCGATCGCGCTCGCGGCGCAGGTCGTCTCGTAATCGGGCGCAGCGCCGAGCGGCGCCTCCATAAGCTCGGCCTGGGAAACCACGTCAAGCGACCGTCCATGCGCGAGCAGCATATCGACGGTACAGAACAGCTCGCAGCGCGCCGCCAGGCGCCCACCGGGTTTGCGGGCGCCCTTTGCCACGGCACGAACCTGCCGGCCCCGCTCGTCAAGCATCGTCAAGATCAGGTCCGTCTCTTTGAGCTTCGTCTTATCGAGGACGAGCACCTTCGTGCGATATGTCCGGGAGCCTGCCATGCGCGCCGCGCGCCCTTAGTCCTCGGCGTTGTAGCCAAAGCGGCGAATCTGGGCCTCGTCGTCACGCCAGCCGACCTTGACCTTCACGTCCAGCTCCAAAAAGACCTGCGTGCCAAAAATGCGCTCAAGATCGCGACGGGCGTCGATACCGATATGCTTGATCATCTCGCCGCCCTTACCGATGATGATGCCCTTTTGGCCCTCTCGCTCGACGTAAATGGTGGCGTGCACGCGCAGCACCTTCTTGGTCTGCTCGAGCGCGTCGCAGATTACGCCAACGGAGTGAGGGATCTCATCACGGGTGCGGCGCAAGACCTTCTCGCGCACAAACTCGGCAACGAGCGTCTCGTCAGAAGCGTCGGTACCCATGTCCTCGGGGAACCAACGCGGACCCTCGGGCAAAAAGTGCGCAACGGTCTCGATGAAGGCATCAACGTTGAAGTTCTTGACGGACGACGTCACGATCTCGTCGTCATATTCCATGAGCTCGTGGGCTGCCTTAAGCTGCTCCATGACCTGTGCGGGGTCGGCCTCATCGGCCTTGGTGAGCACCAGGACCTTCTTGGAACGGGCATTCTTGACACGCTCGGCAACCCAGGCGTCTCCCCTGCCGATCGGTTTGGTGGCATCAATCAAAAACGCGACAACATCGACATCGTTCAGCTCGAACAGCGCGCTCTTGTTCAGCTCGGACCCTAGACCGTCCTTGGGCTTGTGAATACCCGGGGTATCGACAAAGACCAGCTGGTAGCCGGGACGGTTGACGACGGCGCGCATGCGGCGGCGGGTCGTCTGGGCCACCGGCGAGGTGATGGCGACCTTTTTGCCATAGCAGGCGTTGAGTAGCGTGGACTTGCCGGCGTTGGGGCGGCCGACCAGGGCCACGAAGCCGCTGCGGAAACCGGGTTCAACGTCGCCAAAGCCCGCGAGGCTGTCGTCCTCGTCGCACAGGGCGTCGAGCTCCTCATCGCTCATGCCCTCAAACGGGTCGAACTCCTCGGCCTCGTCAAACGAATCGGCACCTTCAGCCTCGTCCAGGACCTCGTCATCCAAAACTTCATCGGCAGACTGCATATTGTCGGACATGGGAATCCCTTTCTAGATAAAGCCGAGCGCGTGGGCAAAGACAAGCAAGCCCACGATCGCGGCGGTAATGGAAAGAACGTATACAGAGGCGGCGGCGATGTCCTTCGCACGCTTGGCCAGCGGATGGAGCTCCTGGGTCGCCAGGTCGACGATGGCCTCCATGGCGGTGTTACACAGCTCGCCATGAATCACCAAGCCACAGCAGATGATAATCGTGGCCCACTCGGCAATGTCGAGCCCCACGATGCAGCCGGCAATGACGGTACACACGCCCGCAACGAGCATGACCTTAATGTTGCGCTCGGTCTTTACGGCGGTGACGAAGCCCTCCATAGCGTAGGAAAACGACTTTAAGAAGAACGGATGGTCCTTGTTCGATCCGGGAATCATAGACGGCTCCTAGTCGTGGGCATGGTTGGTGATAGGGCCGACGTGGACTAGCTTTGGGTCCTCACCGCGCTCGAGCGCCAGATCGCGCAGGATGGCGTCCTCGCGGGCCTCCATGACCTCGGCCTCGTCGTCATCAATATGGTCATAGCCCAGCAGGTGCAGCATGCCGTGAACGAGCATCAGACGGCACTCGTCAGCGGGGCTATTGCCAAAACCGGGGGCCTGACGGGCAATAACCTGCGGGGCCAAGATGATATCGCCGAGCTCAAGCGTCTCGTCGGCGGGAATATCCTCGTCAAAGGCCGAGTCGCATTCAAACGAGAGCACATCGGTGGTGCGGTCGATACCGCGCCACTCGTGGTTGAGCTCGTGCATCTCGTCCTCGTCGACATACGAAAGGGAAATCTCGACTTCACGCTCAACGCCCTCGGCGGCAAGCACGACCTCGCAGATGTGCTCCACCTCCTGCGCGTCGAGCAGCGTATCGAGCTCGGCATCGTTGCTGATCAATACACTCAACGGGACTCCTTTCGGTCGCGCGGGCGCTGCTCGCGCACGTCATCATAAGCATCATATGCCTCGACGATACGCCCCACCAGGGCATGGCGCACAACGTCGGCGCGCTCGAGGTGCGAAAATGCGACATCGTCGACACGACCCAAAATCTGCTCAACGTCGGCAAGACCGCCGCGACGACCCACCAGGTCACGCTGGCTCAGGTCGCCGGTAATCACGAACTTGGAGTTGAACCCAAGGCGTGTCAGGAACATCTTCATCTGCTCGGGCGTGGTATTTTGCGCCTCGTCGAGCACCACGAAGGCATCACTCAGCGTGCGGCCGCGCATGTAGGCAAGCGGGGCGATCTCGATCACGCCGCGCTCCATAAGCTCATCGGTGCGCTCGCGATCCATCATGTCAAATAGGGCGTCGTAAAGCGGACGCATGTAGGGATCGATCTTTTCCTCGAGGGTGCCGGGCAAAAAGCCCAGATTCTCCCCCGCCTCGACAACCGGACGCGTCAAGATCAGACGGCCCACCTCGTGACGCTTGAGCGCGGCAACGGCGAGCGCCATAGCCAGATAGGTCTTACCGGTACCGGCAGGACCCAAGCCAAACGTGATGGTATGCGAGCGGATGGCATCCACATAGCGCTTTTGCCCGAGCGTCTTGGGACGAATGACGCGGCCGCGATACGAAAGCAGCACGTCATCGCGAAGCGACGTAGCCTCGTGCTCACCGTCGCGCAAGACGGCCAGGCAGCGAGAGACATCGTCGGTGGACGGCGTGCGCCCGGCGGCCGCCTCGCGAAAAGCGTGCTCGAAAAAGCGCGCCACGAGTTCGACCTCGTCCGGGTCACCGCTCACGGCGATGCTGTCGCCACGGGCGACCACGTGGGCGCGAACCAAGCTCTCGAGCGCACGAAGGACGCCATCGCCGGCGCCCAAAACACGCGAGGGGTCAATACCCTCGGGAACGGTAAGTCTAATCTTCGAGGCTTCCATGAACCTCCCTGCGTGCATGGACCAAGCCGGAATCATCGACTCCGATGATAGCAACATCGAGCAGGCACGGGGCTGTAAGTCCACAGGTATCGTCAAGACGGGCATGATGGAACGAACCGAGCGTCAGGTTGTCACCATACTCGAGCACGGCACGCTCGACCGTGCCCACGCGACGACGAGCGTCGGCAATAGCGAGCTCCTGTGCGGCGGCCCGCATACGGCGGCTGCGCTCGGCCATAACCTCGGGCGGCACCTGGTCGGGCATATCGGCAGCAAGGGTACCGGGACGCTTGCTGTAGCGGAACACGTGCATACGCGAGAAACCCACACGGCGGCACAGCGCCAGCGACTCCTCGAACTCCTCGTCCGTCTCACCAGGGAAGCCGACAATAACGTCGCAAGAAAGTGACGCCTGCGGCAGATTGGCGCGAATCATACGCACCGTGTCCTCAAAGGCCTCCGCACTATAGGGACGGCCCATGCGATGCAGGGTCGCCGTGCAGCCGGACTGCACGGGCAGGTGCAAAAACGGGGCGATACGCTGCGGATAGCGAGCCATAACCTTAAGCAGGCGCTCGGAGATATCCATGGGCTCGACCGAGGAAATGCGCACATGCGGAATAGACGTGCGCTCCATGATGGCCTCGAGCAGCTCATCGATTTCGACGTGCTCGTCGGTCGCGCTCTTGCCATCGTAGGCACCCAGGTTCACACCGGTCAGCACCACCTCGGGCACGCCGGCCTCCTGGGCCTCGCGAACTTGCTCGAGCACGGACTCGACGGGCACGGAGCGCTCGGGGCCGCGTGCCTTCCACACAATGCAATAGGTGCAGCGATGGTTGCAGCCGTCCTGAATCTTCACGCCCAGGCGAGAGCGACCGAGCGCATCGACCACCTCGCCATCGCTGCAGGCGGGAACGCTATCGGATTCGACACCCAGTACCTCGCAGACGCGCTCGGCGACGTCAATCTTGGACGGCTCGGCGATCACGCGATCGGAGAGCTCCAGCAACTCCTCGGGATGCAGGTTGACGACGCAGCCGGTTACGACCACGTAAGGCTCGCCCGGATAGGCCAGCGCATGACGGACGGCCTTACGGGTCTTGGCCTCGGCCTCGCCCGTAACGGCACAGGTGTTAATGACGATCAGATCGGCATCCTGGGGCTCCACAATAGCAAATCCCAGGCGCATAAGATCGGCAGTGATACGGTCAGACTCAACCCGGTTGACGCGGCAGCCGAGGTTGACGACGGAAATATGGGGTACGAGCACGCGGGCTCCTTAATCGAGGATATCGTCGAGGGCACTCTTGATACGGTCGGTCACCGACTTCTTACCGGAAGCGACGTCATCGCCCATCTCATCGGCAAAAGCACGGAGCAGCTCGCGCTGCTTATTGGAAAGATTGGTGGGAACGACCACGCGCAGTTGCACGATCAAGCGGCCACGCGAACCGCCACCGCCAATGCGCGGCATGCCGTAATTATTGACGCTCACGGTGTCGCCGTACTGGGCGCCGGCGGGGACGCACACCTTAACGACCTCGTCGGGCATAATGCCCTCGACCTCGATCTCGCAGCCGAGCGCAGCCTGCGCAATCGAGATATCGCTCACCAGGTACAGGTCATCACCGTTGCGCTTAAAGCGCTCATGGTCGGCGACGCGCACGTTGACAATCAGGTCGCCCGAAGGCTCGCCGCGAAGGCCGGCCTCGCCAAAGCCGCTCACACGCAGCTGGCGACCGGTCGAAACGCCGGCGGGAATATCGATGTCGATCTTTTCATGCGAAGGCGTGCGGCCCTGACCGTCGCAGGTCTCGCAGGGATGATCGATGACCGTGCCCTCGCCATGGCAGTCGGGGCAAGGCGAAGAGGACTGAACCTGGCCCAGGAACGAACGCTGAACCGTCGTGACATAGCCCGTGCCGTGGCAGCGGCCGCACTGCTTTTCCTGTGCGCCCTCTGCCCTACCGGTGCCGTTGCAGTCCTCGCAAGGAGCAAGGCGGTCATAGCTGATCGTCTTTTTGCAGCCGAGCGCCGCCT
The DNA here is from genome assembly GCA_938011875.1 of uncultured Collinsella sp. Taxonomy (GTDB): domain Bacteria; phylum Actinomycetota; class Coriobacteriia; order Coriobacteriales; family Coriobacteriaceae; genus Collinsella. The sequence goes on from CALLST010000151.1 coordinate 8,742, forward strand.
CCTCGAGCGTCACCGAAAGCGAGATGGCCATGTCGCGTCCGCGACGACGCTCACGACGGCTGCGGGCGCCACCGCCGGCACCGCCGCCAAAGAACGACGAGAACAAGTCGTCCATGCCCATGCCACCAAAGATATCGTTGATATCGACGTAGCCCGAACCACCAGGGCCTTCGGCAGTGCCGTAACGGTCGTAGTTAGCACGCTTCTGCTCGTCGGAAAGAACGGAATATGCCTCGTTGAGCTCTTTGAACTTGGCCTCGGCCTCGGGGTCGTCCGAAACGTCCGGGTGTACGGTACGGGCCTTCTTTAGAAACGCGCGCTTAATCGTCCGCGCGTCGGCATCCTTGTCGACGCCAAGCACCTCGTAGTAATCCCTATTTTCCGACACGACCGAATCCTTCCGACTTTCATTATTGTCACAGTGCGTCCTATACCCAAGCTGGGCCAACCGCAAACAGAGGGTTTGATGTTATTGCATTCCGTAAGGCGAAAGCATGGCCCGTTGCGAGCAGCTCGCGAACCAAACTGACACGAGCGCGAACATGAAGCCGTTGGCAAAACCGTTGGCAAACTGCATCGCACCGCGCTTCCACCACAGCAGACTACGATGAAGCACACCGTCCGAAAGCACCATAAACAGGCCCATGGTAAACGGAATAAAGCACATCACGGCAAAGGCCGAGAACACGCCCGAGATGGCCGAGAGTACCAAAAACGGCGCCACGATGCCCATCAGGTAAAAACCGGTACGAGCTTTGCCTTCCAAGCGCTCGGCTTCAACATGGGCGCGGCCGACCAAGTCGCCGCCCGCGGCACCGTTGGTGCCAGCATGTCCCATGCCGCTAATGCGGACCTCGTCGCCATCGTGCGTGCCGGCAGGAAACTCAATCGTCTGCTCGGAGGTTGCGCGAGTACGACCGCTGCCACCACAATCGGGGCAGGGGTCGGCCACGACCTTACCGGAACCGCCGCACTCGGGGCAGACCGACTGGAACGTACCCGCACCAAACAGGAAGGACAGGTCGACGTCGATGTGGCCGCGGCCGCCACAGCTTGGGCAGGTATGGGCATGCTCGGAGGAGACAGAACCCGAGCCGCCGCAGTGACCACAGGTATCGAAGCGCGTATAGCGGACGGTCTTGCGGGCACCGCCCTTGGCCTCCTTGGCGTCGAGTTTGATATCGACGACCACATTGGCGCCGTTCTCGGGATTGTAAGCAGCCTGCCCACGACGCTGCTGGCCCCAGGCACCGCCAAAAGGAAAGCCGCCCTCAAAGGGATTGCCATAGCCCGTGTTGCCGGCATAGCCGCCACCATAGGGCGAAGCCGTAGGGGCACCGGCAAAGGGATTGCCAGAACGCATGGCGTCGTAGCGCGCACGTTTTTGCTCATCCGAAAGCACGGCGTAGGCCTCGGAAACCTCTTTAAACTTTTCCTCGGCATCCGGCTCTTTGTTGACGTCCGGATGGAGCTTGCGGGCCTTTTGCTGAAAGGCCTTTTGAATATCACGCGAGGTGGCGTCCTTGGAGACACCCAGAATCTCGTAGTAATCTTTTTCGTTCATCGTCGCCATGCGCGGCAACCTCCTGCTCACAGCAGCGTATATATTCCGGTAATTCTACCCGAGCGGCCTAAGCTAGATCCCAAAACAGCTCGAACAGAACATTTCCATCGAGCCAGCCCAGGTGTGTCGGCGCCAGACGAGCTCGAACATGGCCCGCGACGACATCTGCCGAAGTGAAGGGTCCCTCATGGACCCCGAGCGTCTCGGGCACCCAAGTGGCAAGACCCAATTCGAGCGCGCGATCGCAGGCAGCTGCCAGCTCGCCCGTTGGGATGACACGAACCGCGCGAACCAACAGGTCGGACGCGACACCGCGCGTCATGCGGCAAGCAAGCATCAGGTCTTCGGCCGCGGCCTCGCGCTGCGAGAGATATTCGGCCTCGAACGCCGTCGCGTCATCGTCACGTTGCACCAGACGCACGCGGTACGAATCGCCTCGAGAAGACACGCCGGGGAACAAACCTGCAAGACGGTCGAAATCCTCGGCGTCGAGCATGCCCGCGGCGGAACGACCCAGGCCCAGGTAGCCCCGTCCGGTCCAGTAGGCAATGTTATGGGCGCACTCATGGCCGTCGAGCGCATAGCTTGCCACCTCATAGGGATGATAGCCGGCCGCACCCAGACGCTCACGCGCCACATCCATGCACGAAGCTTGAAAATCCTCGTCGGGCTCGAGCGACTCATCGCGGCACGCCATGCGATAAAGGGGCGTCCCCTCCTCAAGCGTGAGCGGGTAGACCGACACATGATGCGGAGCCGCCGCCAGCACGCCATCGAGCGTGCGCTTCCAACTCACTGCGGTCTGCCCGGGAAGTCCGCACATAAGGTCGCACGACACGTCAAGCCCAGCGTTCTTGACCGTCGCGATGGCAGCGAGCGCCCGATCGGCATCGTGAATACGGCCGATGGCAGTAAGTTCGGTGTTATCGAGCGTTTGCACGCCCAGAGAGACGCGTGTGACACCAACCTTGACAAGTGCAGTGGCAAGCTCGGCGGTCAGCGACTCGGGATTGGCCTCGCAGGTAAACTCAACGGGGGCGCACCACGCACGAATACGCCGCGCCAGCTCCACCAGGCGCTCCCCCGCCAGCGACGGCGTACCGCCGCCAACATAGACGGTGCGGATCTGGTCGAGGGCCCCAGCCTTGCCAAAAGCATCGAGGCGCGCGTACAACTGCTCAAAATAGGAATCGAGCGCAGCGCTCAGGTCGCACGGAGCAAAACTGCTCGAGTCAAAGTCGCAATAGCGGCATTTTTGAGCGCAAAACGGCACGTGCACGTACAGCGCGGTAACGGCCACCCTAAAGCCTCCAGCCGATGAGGGGGCACCAATTCGCCGGCGGCAAGGGCAGCCTCGCAGGCCACCACATCGCGCTCGATCTCATCGACCAGCGCCATGAACTCCTCATACGTGGAGCAGCGCACCACATGGGCACGCCAAGCGGCGGCATGGGGCATGCCTTTTAAGTACCAGCTTGCGTACGTACGGGCACGCGACATGAGCGGCAGGAGCTCGTGCGTGAGCGTCAGGTGCTCGCGCAGGGCATCCAGGCGCTCGACCAAGCTACGTACCGGTACCGGAGTGCCATCGAGCGCAAGGGCGCGAGCATCACCGAACACCCACGGATTGCCGTAGATGCCGCGCGCGATAAACACCGCGCTGGCACCCGAGCTGCGCAGATGCTCCGCGGCATCCTCGGCGCAGAACACATCGCCCGAACCGATCACGGGAATCTCGACGGCGTCGGCCACCTCATCGACGACCGACCAATCGGCCTGCCCTGTGTAGAGCTGCGTGGCGCAACGACCATGCACCGCCACCGCGGCGGCACCGGCGCCTTCGAGCATCTGGGCAAACGTCGCGGCATTACGGTCCTCGGCGTAAAAGCCCTTGCGGATCTTTACGGTCACGGGCACGTGCGCCGCGCCCACCGTGGCCTCGACGATCTTCTCGGCCAAATCGGGCGTGCGCATAAGGGCAGAGCCCTCGCCCTTGGTGACAACCTTGCGGGCAGGACAGGCCATGTTGATATCGATGAGCGACAGACGATCGCCCACACGATCCTCGACGGCGGCGACGGCGCTCGCAAACTGCTCGGGCTTGGAGCCAAAGAGCTGCACGCAAATCTGCTGCTCCTCGTCGGCCGGCAGCACCAGGCGCCACGTTTTGTTGCTAGCATAGGCAAGGCCCGCCACGCTCACCATCTCGCTATAGGCGAGATTGGCACCGCGGCGACGGCACATGATGCGGTAGGCGGGGTCGGTCACGCCCGCCATGGGAGCCATAAGGAACGGCTGCTCGGCATAGGCGCCCAGCAGCCGCAGACTATATTCGGAAAGCGCCATAGACCTACTCGTCCACCTTGAGGATCGCCATAAAGGCCTCCTGCGGAACCTCGACAGAACCGATGGCCTTCATGCGTTTCTTGCCCTCTTTCTGCTTCTCGAGCAGTTTGCGCTTACGCGAGATATCGCCGCCGTAGCACTTGGCAAGCACGTCCTTGCGACGCGCCTTGACGGTGGAGCGGGCAATGATCTTGTTGCCGATAGCACCCTGGATGGGAACCTCGAACAGCTGACGCGGAATGATTTCCTTGAGCTTGTCGCATAGACCGCGGGCAAGACCGTAGGCCTTGTCCTTGTGGACGATAAACGACAGCGCGTCCACCTCGTCGCCCGAAAGCAAGATATCGAGCTTCACGAGCTCGGAGGGACGATACTCGTTGAACTCATAGTCGAGCGAGGCATAGCCCTTGGTGCGGCTCTTGAGCTGGTCAAAGAAGTCCAAGATGAGCTCGGCAAGCGGCATATCGAAGCGCATCTCGACCGACTTGCTCGTGAGATGGATCATGTCGGTCGTAATGCCGCGGTGCTCGATAGCGAGCTGCATGACGGCACCCGTATACTCGGGCGGGCAGATAATCTTGGCCTTGAGGTAGGGCTCCTCAATGCGCTCGATGCGCGTAGCCTCGGGCAGATCCTGCGGGCTGCGGACATCAATCATCTCGCCGTCAGTCTTGTAGACATGATAGTCGACCGATGGACTCGTGGCAATGAGGTCAAGATTGAACTCGCGCTCCAGGCGTTCCTTGACGACTTCCATGTGCAGCAGGCCCAAGAAGCCCACGCGGAAGCCAAAGCCGAGCGCCACCGAGGTCTCGGGCTCCCACACCAACGACGGGTCGTTGACGTGCAGCTTATCGAGGGCGTCACGCAGGTTCTCGTAGTCCTTGTTGTCGATCGGGAACAGGCCCGTATAGACCATGGGCTTGGCCTCGCGGTAACCGGGAAGCGGCTCGAGGCAGGGATTCGACGCCCACGTGAGGGTATCGCCCACGCGAACGGCCTCGGGGTCCTTCAGGCCCGTGACCACGTAGCCCACCTCGCCGACCGTCAGCGCATCGACCGGGGTCTCGGCGGGACGCTTGACGCCCACGCCGTCGACCAAGAAGTCGCCCTCGGCCTGCATCATAAGCAGGGTATCGCCCTTTTTGATGGAGCCGTCAAAGATGCGCACCGTGGCGACGACGCCACGATACTCGTCGAAGTACGAATCCAGAATGAGCGCTTTGAGCGGAGCATTTGCATCGCCCTTAGGCGGAGAGATCAAAAAGACGATGGACTCTAGCAGATCGTGAATACCCTCGCCGGTCTTGCCCGACACGCACACGGCATCATCGGCGGGAATCGCCAGGTCATCCTCGATCTCGGTCTTAACCTCATCGGGATGGGCCGAGGGCAGGTCAATCTTGTTGATGGCCGGCACAATGTCCAGATTGGCGTTCATGGCAAGCGTCGCGTTGGAGACGGTCTGTGCCTCGACGCCCTGTGTGGCGTCGACAACGAGCACCGCGCCCTCACAGGCTGCCAGCGAGCGCGAGACCTCATAGGTAAAGTCCACGTGGCCCGGCGTATCGATCAGATTGAACTGATACGTCTCGCCATCGTCGGCGTCATAGGACACGCGAACGGCATTGGACTTGATCGTGATGCCGCGCTCGCGCTCGATATCCATGGTGTCGAGCAGCTGCGACTCCATGTCGCGCTCGTCGACGGTATGGGTGAGCTCGAGGATGCGATCGCTGATCGTGGACTTGCCATGGTCGATGTGCGCAACGATTGAGAAGTTGCGGATGTGGGAAATGTCAATTGAAGTATTCATGCGGACTATCTTACCCGAGCGGTACAAAAAATGGAGCCTGTTCCATAAAACAGGCTCCATTTATGCGCGTAATCTGTGTGGTGTGAAATTTACAACTTAGGCGTTGATGCTGTTCACGAGCTTGGCAAGACCGGACTTGCGGTTGGAAGCCTGGTTCTTGTGGATAACATGCTTGGCGGCAGCCATGTCGAGACGCTTGGTGACGGTCTTGAGGGCAGCCTGGGCCTTCTCGGCGTCGCCCTCGGCGACGGCGGACTGGACGTGCTTGGTCAGCGTCTTGAGCTCGGACTTGACAGCCTTGTTACGCATGCGAGCTGCCTCATTGGTGCGGATACGCTTCTTCTGAGACTTGATGTTTGCCACTTCTGGAGTTCCTTTCGAGTTCCTTGCAAAAAATGTATGACACCTCTGAGACACGGTGAGGTCATGCAAGCGCCTACTATAGCACGCTCCCCCTCAAAGGGATAGAACGAATTTGTCAAATAGGCAGGTATCATCACGATTTTCTCAAGATGTTCGTAATCCAGAGCAAAAGCGCGGTCTGAGAATCGGCCGAACCCTTGAGCGCGAGCTCCACATCAACGGCACCCTCGAGCGCTGCGACGAGCTCTGCCATCGAAAAGCGACGTGCCCAGGTCAGGTGATTCTTGACCTGCCAGGACTGGAGTTTGAGCGTTGCGGCCAGCTCACGACCCTGTCCGCGCGCATCGAGCGCCTTGGCAACGATAAGCTCGCGAATGCCGCCGCCCAGCAATGTGTACGTCCACACCTAGCTCTTGGCGGGCATTAGATTGAAGAGCTCGAGCGAACGGCGCATGTCACGGGCCGAGACCGCATTGAGAAAGTCCCAGGGTTGAACCTCGGCCGTTCGTACAATCCAGCGCTCAACGTCGGCAAGCTCAATCTGGGGCGCCTCGACCATCTGGGCAAGCTTAGCCAAGTCGTTATCGAGCATGCGGGTGTTCTCGCCCGAGCGCGAAACGAGCTCCTCGGCGGCCGCCGTCGAGATCGACTTGCCGTGCTGCGTCGCCATCTGCTGCACGCGGCGCGGTAGCTCCCAGCGCTTGGTGCCGGAGCAATCGATCACGGCCTTCTTGTCGATCTTGGCGATCGCCTTATACAGGCGCGTGTTCTTGGCAAGCGAGTCGGCGATGATGAGGCAGACCGTTGTGGGGCTGGGACTTGCGAGGTACTCGACGAGCGGCTCCGAGACCGCCTTAGCGAGCTTTGAGCAGCCATCAAGGATTACCAAGCGAAACTCGCTGCCCATCGGAAAGGTGTTAAGCGATCCGATAATGGACTCGATATCGGGGTCCTTGGTCATGTCGCGCTCGTCGAGGTTGAACTCGACCATACCCGACTTTTCCAGACGCGCTTTCATACGCGAGACGGCGTGATCGCGCTTGACGCCGTCGGTACCGACGATCAGATATGCCGGCAGCAGACCGGTTTCGGACATTACGCTCCCCTCCCGCAGGCCTTCGTATTCGTTCCGTGCCATTCTAGCCCAGGGGCCCACCACACGCCAACAACGTCGTCACGGTCGCTGGCATCGCATCGCAAAGCCATTCTCAGTCGGCATGACGGTAATGTCGCCGTGTTCGATGGTACACGCGAACACACCACCCGCTTCCTTAACGGCATCGATACAGGCATCGGACGGATGGCCGTATCGATTCCCCTCACCGGCGCTTGCGAGGGAAAGCTCGGGCTTCAGGACGTCCAGCAACTCGCCATCGACTGAAACCTTGGAGCCGTGATGCCCAAGTTTAAGGACATCGATATCCCCCACCTCCTGCACGAATTCCCGTTCTTGGTCGAGCTCGGCATCACCGGTGAGAAGTATTCGCAGGCCCTTGCCTTCCTGAACATAAGAGAGCAGCAGGACAAGCGAGTCCTCATTTCCCTCGCCATCCACGAACTCGAATGGCCACATCACGCGGGCGCAAAATGAGCCGATGTCGACCGTATCCCCACGGCGCACCTGCCGATACTCCACGCCAGGTCGGTTCAATACCTCGGCAGGAGCATCCTCCAGCGCATCGGCCGCCACGGCAATCGTTCCGACCGAAAACTGTTCGAGCACGGCAGGCAGACCACCCCTGTGATCCTCATCCAAATGCGTCACAAAGACGGCATCGATATGGTGCACGTTATTGCTAACCAACGCCGCCACCACGCGCTCGTCGAGCCCGCAGTCGACGAGCGCTACTGTGCCGCCCTGGCGGATAAGAATCGCATCCGCCTGGCCCACATCGAGCACCGTCACCGAAGGCGGAGCGAATCGATCCCAGTAGACGTACGGAATCGCAGCCAAGAGCACCAGGCATGAAAGCCCCACCGCCATAGGACGTGCACGGGGACGCGGCCACCAGACCAGCAGAACCGCCAGCAAACACGGCACTAGGTAAATCCACATGCTATCGGGCGGCACACTCACGGATGCACCCGGCACGGCGGCAAACAGCTGCTCGAAGAACAGTGCGCAACGGGCGGCAACCATGGGCACAACGAGCGCCCAAATCCGCAACGGTTCCACGAGCGAAAAGGGAACCAGCACGATCGACACAGCAAGCAGTACGCTCACCACCGGACCGATGACTGCATTTGCCAGCGGAGCAATGAGCGAGAACGTACCGAAGGCAGGAATGGTAATGGGAAGTGTTGCCAGTTGCGAGCACAGCGTGACGGAAAGTATGTTGGCAACGCCCGATGGCACACCCAGCTCACCCAAAGCGTAGGTCGCATAGGGGCAAAAGCACAGAATGGCTAAGACGCTGGCACACGAGAGCTGAAAGCCCATCTCGAACAGCACCGTCGGCCGCAGTAGCACAAAGATGGACATGGTTACGAAGAGTGCCGATGCGCCGTGCCGGCGACGCCCCGCGCCGTTTACGACAAGCGTCGCGAACACCATGCAGCACGCGCGCACGGCCGAGGGAGACGCGCCCGTAAAGGCAGTGTAGCCCACAAGCGCCATCGCCAATATCGCCCGCTGAACACCACGTGAGCAGCGAGTCTTTTGCAATACACCCTCGATTACAAATCCCACGATAGCCAAATGGCTGCCCGAGACGGCGATAAGATGCGCCGTTCCCGTTACCGAAAACCAGTCGCCCGCCGGCTGGGCGCGCAGTTCGGCCGAACGACCGCAGACGACACCGGCTATGAGTGCACGCGCCGGGTCGGTCGCAGGCGCGATGGACGCAAGCAGCCCATTTCGCAGCCGAAGCAGCGGTCCCGGAGAGCCCTCATCGGCCGACACAATCCGAACGACTTTAACCTTGCGCACCTCGCCTCGGAACGCTCGCGATCGTCCATACGCATCGTTCTCAAAACGTGAAACGCGACCGATAACACGCACGTACGCCCCGACCTTGAGCTCGCGGTCGCACGATAGGCGAACCGTTGCCAAGTTCTTACCGTCCGCGCGTGCCTCGCAGGTATAGGAATACACGTCGTCGTTTATGGATGGATCGCCCTGCACGATAAACTCGAGGCCGCTTGCCGCTCGACCGTCGAGCGCCTTCGAGGCGCTGAGCGCACCCACAGCCCACCACGCCGAGACGACCGCTCCCGCCACGAGACCGACGGACGCGGCATACAACCACCGCTTCAAAGGGGCAAGCCGCGCACAAGATTGAGCCAGCACAACGAATACCGTCGTCGCAACGGGAATGGCCCATAGCAGCCCGACCGCCAGCGCCTGCTCCCTCAGCAGCGCATCAGCGGCCACGTTGAGCACCGAGGCGCAGCTCATGCACATGCCGGCACACAGGGCCATCGTCCACGGCATCAGGGGCCGCGGAGGCATCACATGCTCGCGCTCGGTCGCACTCATACGCAGATGCAATCTTTGATTTTGGCAAGCTTCTTCTCGCCGATTCCCGACACACGCATCAGATCGTCAACCGAGGCAAAAGCACCGTTCTTTGTCCGCTCATCGATAATCGACTGTGCCATGGAGGGACCGATGCCCGAGAGCGTCTGCAGTTCTGCCGCGCTTGCCGTATTGATATTTACTAGGCCTGTTGCGCCACTCACGCCCGATGATGCGAAAGCCCCACCATCAACACCGGCTTCCGCAATGGACGTCTGCTGCTCCCCTACCGTTGGAACGTGAATCTTCTGTCCATCGACGACCTTAGATGCCCGATTGAGCCCCGTAACGTCTGCCTCGGGCGCCAGCCCGCCGGCGGCATCAATCGCCTGAGCCACCCGCGCGCCGTCCTTGACGCGATATACACCGGGCGACACAACGGCACCATCAACATCGACATAAACCTCTGCCGCGGCAGACGCCTTAGACGAAGAGCCT
>CALLST010000152.1:0-11468 GCA_938011875.1 uncultured Collinsella sp.
GCATCGAGCACCATAATCGTATCGGTGTGCGTGTTGAGGAACGCAAGAGCGCGCTCCTCCATAGGACGGCACTCGCCAGATCCGAGCTGCACAAAGTAGAACACGCCGGGCTCGGTGGCCTCGAACGGGCCGTGGAAGTACTCGCCGGAGTGGATGTAGCAGCAGTGCTGCCACTGCATCTCCATGAGCGAGCAAATCGCCATGGCATAGGTCTGGCTAAAGTTGGGACCGGAGCCCAGGATATAGAAAAACTTGTGCTGCTGGCAGAGCTCGGCAAAGCGGGCGCCCAGCTCGGCGTTGACCTTCTCGCGGGCGGCGGGTAGCAGTGCGTCCATCTGCTTAAGGCCTTCGTACATGTCGGCGAGCGCTTCGTAGCCCTCCTGCTGGTCGAGCAGTTCGGCGGCGATCAGAGCGCCGATACCCTGCGGCACCTCGGCCTGCGACACGCCCTCGCCCCAGGGGTAGACCCAGGTGGTCCACTTGCCGTTGTCGATCTTGGAGCCCTCGCAGTCGGTCATGGCGACGACCTCGGCGCCGGCAGCCAACGCCATCTCGCAGCCGTCAACGACCTCCTGCGTGTTGCCGCTGTGACTGCAGGCAATAACGAACGACTTCTCGCCAAGGCTCTTAGGAGCCATCAGGCAAAACTCACGTGCCGTGTAGACCGTCGAGGTAAACGTGGTGGCCTCGCGCTTGAGCAGCTCGTTGGCCGGCATCAGGTCAATCATCGAACCGCCGCAAGCGATCCAAAAGACGTTCTCGACCTTGCCCTTGCGCTCGATGATTTCCTGAACCAGATCATGTGCGTTCATGCTGATGTTCCTCCTTGTGGGGCGGCTTTGAACGACGACAGCTCGTACCTGCTGTCGTTCTATGTTGTCCTATTTATAGCACGTGTAACAACGCTCGTGAAGTCATCTCGGTAAATTTGTTCTATGTTGTTCTATCTGTGGACGTTAGATGTCGAAGACGTAGCGCGAGCCCACGATCTTTTGGCGGCCGAGCAGTAGAGGGCGCCCGCCGGCGTCGGTAAAGTAGGCCTCCATATAGAAGAGCGGCTCGCCGACCGGCACCTCCAGCAGCGGGGCCGTCTGAACATCAGCAAGCGCAATCTCCACGGTGCAGGGGTCGGACTTGAGCGGCGCGCGGCCCGAATGCTCGGCAACGAGCGCAAAGATTGAGTTATCGGAAAGGTCCTCATCGGACAGCGTCTGTAGGTAGGGATGGTCGACGAGCACAAAGGCGTTGTTCTCGAGCATGACGGGGATGCCGTCGGCCGTGCGCACGCGCTCGACCACGATAAGCTCGCAGCCGGGCTCCACGCCAAAGAACGCCGCATCCTCGTGCGTCGCCGCGACCACCGTGCGCGACACCAGACGCGCACCCGGCACCATGTCGTTGGCAGCACAACCCTCAGTAAAGCTCTGGACGTCACCCTTCTGGCGAATCTTGCGCTTGAGCTTGGGCGCACACACAAAGGTACCCCTCCCCTGCTGGCGGTTGAGGTATCCCGCGCGCGACAGCTCCTCGATGGCGCGACGCACGGTGACGCGCCCCACGCCGTAGGACTTCGCGAGCTCCATCTCGGAAGGAATGCGCGAGCCGGCAGCGTACACGCCGCGCGCGATCTCGCCCTTTAGGTCGTCCATGACCTGCTGGTACAGCGGTACGGCGGACACGTCAGCGCGGCCGGTTTTATCGTCGAATGCCATCGTTACGCTCCATCCCGTGCATGCTCGGACTCAAACTCTTCAATCGCCGCCATAAACTGCTCGCCAAAGGCGTCGGCCTTTTTCTCGCCAATGCCGTTGACCTGAATGAGCTCGTCGCGCGTCCGCGGACGCAGGCGGCACAGGCCGCGCAGGGCCTTGTCGGAAAAGACCATATACGGCGCCATCTCCAGCTCCGTCGAGATCTCCTTGCGCAGGGCACGCAGGCGCTCGAACAGCTCGGCATCGTCGCCAACGCGCGGGCGCTGATCCAGCTCGGCCTCCTCGCGCAGCAGATCGACGGCGCGGCGGGCGCGGGCCGAGGCCTTGCGCTTGGACGCGCGACGCTTAACGGTAAAGGCAAACGCCTCATCCTCGACCTCACCGGCGCGCGGGCCCAGGCCCACGACCGGGTACTGCCCCTGCGAGGTGGCCAGATAGCCGCGGCCGCACAGCTGGCCGATGATGTCCTTGATGCGCCCGACCGATTCGCTCGACAGCTCACCGTAGCCGTGGTCCTCGTCCAGATGCATCTGGCGAATGCGCTCGGTGTTGCCGCCGTGAAGCACATCGGCGATGAGCGACTTGCCAAAGCGCATGGGGCGCGTGGCCACATAGCGCACGGTGGCGCGGGCCATATCGGTGACGTCCTCGACCTCGAACTGCGTGAGACAGTTGCTGCAGTTGCCGCAGCCCTCGGCGTCGTCTGCCGTGCCGCCCGCGGCGGCTGCCGCATGCTCGGCCACGGCCTCGTCACCAAAGTAGCGCAGCATGTATTCGCGCAGGCAGCCGGTGGTATTGCAGTAGCCCTCCATCTGGCTGAGCAGGCGGTATCGATTCTGGAGCGCCCACGCGCGCTGCTCGTCGTCGAGCGCCTCGTCGGCGGCATCGCCGCGGTCGATCAGAAAGCGGCGCATGCGAAAATCGTTGCCGTTCCACAGCAGATGGCAGCTGGCCGGGTCGCCATCGCGGCCGGCGCGGCCCGCCTCCTGGTAGTAGGCTTCGATGCTCTCGGGCACGTTGTTGTGGATCACGTAGCGCACGTTGGGCTTGTCGATGCCCATGCCAAAGGCGTTGGTGGCAACCATCACCTGAATGTCGTCGTCGATAAAAGCGCGCTGGCTTTGGCGGCGGGCGTCATTGCCCATGCCGGCATGGTAGCGGCCAACGCGAATGCCGCTGGGGCCCAGCGCCTCGGCAAGCTCACCTGCCAGTGCATCGACCGTCTTGCGGGTCGAGCAATACACGATGCCGCTCTCGCTCGAATGCGCGATCACGTAGTCGCGCACCCAGGCGGTCTTGGCCTTGTCGCCCATCTCCTCGCAACCAAAGTAGAGGTTCTTGCGATCGAAGCCCGTCACCACCGTCGCGGGGTTTTGCAGGCCGAGCATCTGCTGAATGTCCGCGCGCACACGCTCGGTCGCCGTAGCGGTAAACGCCGCCACGATGGGGCGCTGCGGCAGGGAATCGATGAACTCGCGAATCTGCAGGTAGGCGGGGCGGAAATCCTGGCCCCATTGGCTCACGCAGTGAGCCTCGTCAATGGCCACGAGCGGAATGCCGATGCCGCCTTCGGCCGCAGCTTCCTGCGCAAAGGCCAGAAAGCGCGGCTCGAGCAGGCGCTCGGGCGCCACATACATAAGCTGATAGCGGCCCTCGCGCGCCCGCTTGAGCACGGTGTTTTGCTGGGCCGGAGTAAGACTGGAGTTGAGATAGCTGGGTCGCGCACCCGCCGCGAGCAACGCGCGGGTCTGATCCTCCATAAGCGACAGCAGCGGACTCACCACAAAGGTGATGCCGGGCAGCATAAGCGCAGGTACCTGGTAGCAAATGGACTTGCCGGCGCCTGTGGGCATAACGCCGAGCGCATCGCGGCCGGCAAGAATCGCATCGACCATGCGGTCCTGCCCCGGGCGAAACGAGGTGTAGCCAAAATAGGCGCCGAGCGTGTCGAGCGCCATCTGCTGCATGCTATCGGTCATGATTTCCTAACGTCCAAGTCATCTGCCGCCGATTATACGCCGCCACGCGGACCGATGCCGCACGGCTGCCGACCACGCTCATTCTGCGGGTAGTCATTGGGGACGTCGATGTTTTGGCAAAGTCAGCGAAAGCCCGCCAGAGCGAGCAAGCTGCCTTGAAACGAGGCGGCATTGACCTTCTGGTCATGCCGCCGAAGTTGAAAGGCAGATTGCCGCTCTGGCGGGCTTGCAGCGTCGAGCCGTTGCGCGGTTTGGTAAAACCGCGCAACCAAAGGCGCAGCGTCGACAGATCCGCCGTTCGTCAGAACGGCGGAACCAACCCTACATGACCATAACGTAGCGCGATCCCACGTAGTACTGCTTACCCATCAGGACCGGCTCGCCATTGGGGCCGATAAAGCCGGCACGCAGGTTGAGCAGTGGATCGTGCGGAGCGATGCCCAGCTCGGCCGCCTGCTCGGTATTGGCACGAACGGCCTCGACCGTGCGGTAGCCAACCGAGACAATCGGCGTTCCGCCAACACGCTCGACCTCGGCAAAAATCGACTTGTCCTCAAGATCGGCCGTCAACAGCTCACGGTAGGCGTCAAACGGCACAAAGATGTTCTCCTCAAAGATGGGCTCGCCGTCGGCTGTACGCACGCGCTTGATGTGCAGCAGCAACGCGTCCTTCTGCAGGCCAAAGAACTCCATCTCGTTTTGACGCGCCGGCACAATCTGGCGATCAACCACGTGCGCGCCGGCCTTCATGCCGTTGTCGGCACATAGCGCGGAAAACGTCTGCAGCGTCGAGGCATGGAACTGGCGGTTGATGTGCGGCGTGGAGACAAAGGTGCCACGGCCCTGCTGCTTAACCAGGTAGCCATCGGAGCACAGCTCCTCGACGGCGCGGCGCACCGTAATGCGGCTCACGTCGTACTGCTCGGCTAGCTCAAGCTCGGACGGAATACGCTCCTTGGGTGCATAAACACCTTTCTCGATCGCGTCCTTGATTTCGTCATAAATCTGCTGGTAAAGCGGTGCATTTTTGGGCGCAGGCATATCTAATCACTCTTATTGGAATATCGAAATAAATAATAAGTATATAACGTCTAGTTTCATGTTACCTCATAATGATAAAACGATACACCCTCCCTACCAAAAAGCGACAGCTTCATTTTGGTAGGTTTTTTATCTGGGTAAACGAGAGCCTCCCGAAAGCAGCGAGGCTTTCGGGAGGCTCAAGCGGACAGGATTGCGCCAGGCCGGCAAAATGCCAAAACCCTACTTGCCGTCGTCCTGCTGCAGGCTATCATGCTCGCTGAGGCGCGCCTGCCTGCTGGCCATGCGCGCGGGCTTGTCGGGATCGGGAACGGCCGTGGGCATGGGCTCGTCGACATGACCGCCCCACCAGCCGCCCACAAAGTTGAGCGTGTGGAACACATTGATCACAGCGCCGGGATCAATGTCGCACACCAGCTTGATAATGTCCTGGCTCTCGTAGGTCGAGACAACGGCGTGCAGCAGGTACATCTTTTCGCGGCTGTATCCGCCGATGACCTCGGCGCAGCTAATGCCGTGCTGAAAATGGTCAACATAGGCGGTCATGACCTCGTCCGCCTTGCGCGTCGTGATCTGCAGCGTCACGCGGTCGTAGCGACGATAGAAGCTGTCGATGGTCTTGGTCGAAATAAACTGGAACACGATGGAGTACGCCGCCTTGTCCCAGCCAAACATAAAGCCAAAGATCGCCAGGATAAAGCAGTTGAAACCAAAGATGACGCCCCAGATGGTCTTGCCCGTGTGGTTGGAAACCCACAGCGCGATAAAGTCGGTGCCGCCGGTGGATGCGCCGGATTTAAGCGCGATGGCAGCGCCCAGACCCGAGACCACGCCGCCAAAAATGATGAGCATGATCTTGTCGCCCAAAAACGGGGAAAAGTGAAAGATGTTGAGGAACAGCGACGAGAGCACGACCTGCATCATCGAGAAGATGACGAAGCGTTTGCTAATGCCGCTCCAGCATAGGAGCGCCACGGGGATGTTGAGCGCGAGCATACCGAGCGAGATGTCGATGTGAACGCCGCCGAGCGAGGTAACGCGATCGAGCAGGACCGCGACGCCGGTAAGACCGCTCGGAAGCAGGTCGGCGGGCTGGATGAACGCCTGGATCAGAAATGTCTGGAGAATGGCGGAAATTGTGACCGCCACGGCGGTAATAGCGCGGCGAACGATGGTGAGACGGCCGAGCATGAGCACGCGGTCCGTGAGCTGATCGATGGCGTTCGCCACGTGGGTTCCTTTCGAAGGCAGATATAGTTGTGGGGCATGCCCGCGATTGTAGCATGGAGCGTGCGAGGACGCTTCGATTCACCCTCTCTCGACAACCATCAGAAGGACCGCGTAAAACCGCTCAAAAGAAAACGCCGTGAAGAGAGCGATCCCTTCACGGCGAATTCGGCATTTACCCAGATAAAACCTGCCAAAATAAACCTGTCCCTAAATGGCAGGTAGAATGTCAGCCAGATTGTCGATGATAACGTCGGCGGCGGACTGATCCAGGTTGACGCCCTCGTGCGGACGCAGCGCCAGGACGCGGGCGCCGGAGCGCTTGCCGGCCTCGATGCCCAAAGGCGAGTCCTCGATAACCAGGCACTCGGTAGGCTCCACACCCAGCGCCTCCATGGCACGCAGGTAGATCTCGGGGTCGGGCTTAAATGCACTGCACTCGTGACCGCTGATGGTGTAGTCCAGCACGTCGGTGATACCGGCAATCTCCACCAGCTCGTCAATGAGCTCGCGATAGGACGAGCTCGCGATGGCGCACATCACGCCGCGCTCGTGCAGCTCACGCATCACCGGCTCCGTCTGCTCGTTGAGCAGCTCGGCATACGGAACAGGGTGAACCGGGCTGTAGACCTGCTTGTACTCCACGCGCAGGCGCTCGCGCAGCTCAATATCGTCGGGCACCAGCGCCTTCCAAATGGCGGGCTCGTTAGATCCCGAAAGATCGGGGATCTCGTCAAAGTGAAAGCCCTTCTCTTCCATAAACGCCACGCGACGACGGTTGTAGAACCACTCGGTATCGACCAGCACGCCGTCCATGTCAAACAGCACTGCCTTGATCATACGTATCTCCTTTCGATAGCAAAAAGGGGGATGGGGCGCAAACCCCATCCCCTCTCAATCAACCCGTAAGGTCTACTTACTTGTGATTAGTAGGAAAGCTTCCACATGTAGCGACGCATGGTCAGCGGGTGCTGACGGGCCTCGGCGATCTGGTTGCCGTACTCGCGCATAACGGCGAGGTGCAGCAGCGGGTTGAAGTAGGTGACGACGCTCGCGGGCACGGCGTCAGCCAGGCCGTAGTCCTTGGAGTCGATCAGAGCGACCTTGGCGCCCATGCGCTCAAGGAAGGTGAGGGCGCGGGCGTCCATCGGACGAGTGGCGCCATCGGACATGAAGAAGACGTAGGGCTTACCCTCGGTGGAAACCTCGAACGGGCCGTGGAAGTACTCGCCGGTGTTGTAGGCGGCGGCGTCGATCCACTGCATCTCGGTGAACAGGAAGGCGGCGTGAGAATAAGCCATCTTCTCGGAGGCACCGGAAGCCATGAAGTAGATCATCTTGTCGTCCTTGAAGTCCTCGGCGAACTTCTTGGCGAGCTTCTTGCAGTGCTGAGCGGCGTTCTCGCAGAGATCGAAAACGTTGGTGAGGCCGGTGATCATGTCCTCGTAGTGGTCATAGCCCTCGGTCTGCTGAAGGATCTCGAGAGCAAGAGCAATGGCATAGCCGGGCTTCTCGCACTTGGCAGCGTAGTTGGCGTGGAAGCCGTGAACGATGACGTAGTCAGCGTCGACGGTCAGGGCGGAGCCAGCCTTGTTGGTGAGGGAGACGACCGGGCAGTTGTGCTTCTTGGCGGTCTTGTTGGCCTCGACGGTCTCGGGCGTGGAGCCACCGAGGGAGCAGGTGATCACGAAGGTGTGCTCGTTGACCCAGGAGGGCGTGTCGTAGTTGAACTCGTTAGCGGTGAAGATCTGAACGTTCAGCTTGTCCGTGTTGTTGGCCAGGAAGTACTTGGCGGGGTAAAGGTCGGACATGGAAGCACCGCAGCCGACGAAAGCGACGCTGTGGATCTCGTGGTTGGACAGGACGTCAGCGACGATCTGCTTAGGGAGGTTAAGGTCGATCTCGTACATCTGACACATTCCTTTCAATTTTTGCGGCGCCACTTTGCCGGACGCACACAGGGTTACCGTGATTTGGACCGACTCGTCGGCCCGTTGAGGATGTGTCAAAGGGACTGTCCCTTTGACACATTTGGGGATGGAAGCCTGCCTGGGGTATGGGATGCCAGGCAGGCCCCCCGGGGAAAGCGGTTAGACGCTTGGTCGCGACTAGGCCAGGATGCCGGCCGCGGAGAGGGCGATGCCGCCCACAATGGCGATCACGAGAAGCCAACCGGTGTTGACGTTCTTCTTGATGAGCCAGTACATAAGGCCGGTGAGGCCAAGGGAGATCATCTGGGGCATCATGCCGTCCAGGATGTCCTGGATAACGACGGTGCCCTCAGCGAACTGCAGCGGGGTGGTGGCGCCGATCAGCGTAGCGATCATGCCGCCCACGGACATAAGACCCACGATGCCGCAGACATACATGAGCTTCTCCATGAGGTCGCCGCCCTGAAGCTTGCTCAGGTACGCGTGGCCGCCCTGATAGCCCATCTTGGCTGCGAACCAAGTGATCAGCACAGAGGGGACGATGGAGATGAGCATGGCCAGGATCGGGCCCATGATGGAGCCCTGCTGAGCCAGCTGAACGCCCAGACCAAAGGCGATAACGCGGATGGTGCCCTGGAAGAAGGAGTCACCGATGCCGGAAAGCGGACCCATGAGGGAGGTCTTGACTGCGTTGATCGAATCGGGGTTGAAGTTCTCGGGATCCTTGGCGTACTCCTCCTCCATGGAGGCGGCGAGGCCCAGGATGAAAGCGCTCGTCTGCGGGGTGCAGTTGTAGAACGCCATGTGACGGTGGTAAGCCTCTTTCTTAGCAGCGAGCTGCTTGGGGTCGGACTCATCCGGATAGAGGCGGTCGAGCGTGGGAACCATGCCGTAGAGGAAGCCCATGTTCATCTGACGCTCGTAGTTCCAAGAGGCCTGGATGGCCCAGGAGCGCCAGAAGAACTGGCTGACTTTCTTGTTCAGGGACACGTCCTTGGTTGCGGTTGCCATAGTGTGTTCCTCCTTAGTCTTCGTCGTCTTCGAGCGGATCGTAGTCGGAATCGACACCGGCGGCTGCATGGGAACCGTTGAACTTGAAGCCCATGAAGACGACAGCCAGGCACACACCGATCAGAGCGACCGCGATGACGGACAGGTTGAGGTAAGCGGCGAGCAGGAAACCGATGAACAGGAACGGAGTCATACCCTTCTTGATCATCATGGTGAGCAGCAGGGCCAAGCCGTAGGCGGTCATGATCTTGGTCGAAACGTTAAGACCAGTGGACAGCCACTCGGGAACCATGTTGACGATGGCCTGAACCAGGTCGGTGCCAACAAAGACGGCGAGGAAGATCGGCAGGAAGTACATGATGGCGTACAGACCGGAGCCGGCGCAGATGTGCATACGGTAGGCGGTCTTGAACTTTCCGTTATCGATCGCGTTATCTGCCACATGGGTGAGGACGGCGATGATGGAACGGAACACGATGCCGAGGAGCTGACCCAGGACGGCGACCGGGATGGCGATCGTCATGGCGGTCTCGGCGGAAGCATCGGTCAGGCACGCAAAGGCAGCGGCCACGATGCCGCCCAGGACCATATCGGGCGGAACGGCGGCGCCGACCTGCACCAGGCCCATGGACACGAGCTCGACGGCGGCACCGACGGCAAGGCCGGTGGGCACATCGCCCAGCAGCAGACCGACGAGCGTAGCGCCAACGAGGGGCTGCTCGAAGTTAAGACGACCGAGCAGGCGGGAGTCCCACATGCAGAACACGCCGACGAGGCCGACGAGCACCGCACTGATGAACGTATTCATACCCTTCTCCTTTCAGTCAGGCAAAAGCCTGGTTGATTACAGCTTGGCGTCGATGTCGACGCTCTGATACGTAGGGGTCTGCTGGACGTAGAGCTTGATGCCCATGTCGAGCAGCTGGTTGACGTCGGCCTTCTGGGTGGCGTCGAAGAAGACGGAGCTGTCCTTGCCGCCGACCTGATCGGCACCGTCGTGGTTGGCGGTGGCGCCCAGGTTGATGG
Source organism: uncultured Collinsella sp. (assembly GCA_938011875.1). Taxonomy (GTDB): domain Bacteria; phylum Actinomycetota; class Coriobacteriia; order Coriobacteriales; family Coriobacteriaceae; genus Collinsella. The sequence goes on from CALLST010000152.1 coordinate 9,928, forward strand.
CGTCGAGCTTGTAACCCTGGCAGAACTGCAGCATCTCGGCCGTGTTGCCAAAGACGAACATGACGCGCTCGCCGAGGGTGTTGAGCTTGTCCATCTTGGCGAGGGCACGCTCGACGGTGAAGACGTTCAGACGCACGCCCTGGGGCTTGGCCAGCTTAAGAGCGCCCTTCTTGATGTCATCGTTGGCGGCAGCGTTGTCGACGACGATGATGCGCTCGGCCTGAACCTTGGTGGTCCAGGTAAAGACGACCTGGCCGTGCAGCAGACGGTAGTCAAGACGTGCGAGGACGATCTTGGCGGGACCGGAGCTGTGACGGGGCGCCTTGGCCTTCTTGGCGGGAGCCGCGGCGGCCTCGACCGGTGCGTTGGGGTTGGTCAGACCGGTGCGGGCCTCGTTGATGAGGGCCGCGAGCTCGGCGCCCGTGACGGGGACGGGGCTCATAGCGAGCGTCAGTGCCAGCGGAATGTTGAAACCGCTGATCACCGTGAATGCTGCACCGTTGCGGGAAAGCTCGACCATGCTGTTGTTGACCGAGCTGCCGAGCATATCGGTCAGCACATAGACAGTGTCGTCCGCGTTGAACGTGGCGATCATGGCGTCCACCTTATTGGTGATGGGCTCCTTGTCGTCACGAGCAAGCGACACGACGTGGACGTTCGACACGTCGCCGAGAACCATCTCGAGCGTGTCTTTGGCGCCTGCGGCCAGGCCGCCATGAGATGCGAGAATGATCTGATTCATCTTGCCTCCTCCTTTTCGTTATGGTCATTATAACGTCTTATACGTTGCTTATATTGCTAATTAGTATAATGGCCGTTCGCGGGTGAAAATCGACCGTTGACGGGTTTAACGTAATCGAAACGTTGGGGCTGGGTAGGTCGGCACTGTCTTGACGACACCCGGTCAGACGCCTCGCCAATCCCCTATCGCACGAAGTACCAGGGGCTTTCCTGCACGGTGGGCTCCAGCGCAATGCCGGTGCGTTCCTTAAACAGATCCATGTCCTGCGATTTCTCCGTCCACCACGCGTTGGGCTTAAAGGTCATGCTCTCAACGATATGGCCGACAAAGGCACTGTTGCGCAGCTTGGAGAAGTTGGTATTCATAATCAGGATGGATGCGAGCGCCAGCACGATGCCCAGGACCTTGATCGCGCCGGCGGGCTCGGCGTAGATGCCAATACCGACCAGAACGGTCGCCACGGTTTCGAACGAAGCCACGACCGGCACCTTCGACGTCTCAAGATCCATCGAAAGGCCCTGCATATAGAAGATGTACGCAAGAGCCGTCGGAATAAAGCCAAAGCCTGCAAACAGCAGGATGAGCTGCGGGGACATTGCCGCGGCCACATCGGACCACGGGGCCGAAAGCACCGCCATAAAGCATCCGCCAAAGACAAAGCCCCAAAACGTCACCGCCAGCGGATGCAGCGTCTTGGTAGCCATACGGCTAAACACCGCCAGCAGTGCACCGCAAAGTCCGGCGATCACACCCGACGCGACGCCCCCAGCCGAGAAATGGAAACCAGACAGGTCGCCGC
>CALLST010000153.1:0-13074 GCA_938011875.1 uncultured Collinsella sp.
CGGGCCCGCGGCGGAGCGCAAGCGAATGAAGCCGCTCGTCGGCGAGGTCCGCGCCTGCGTCGTCGGTAAAGACCTGGAGAGGGCACGTAAAGCCGTGCGCGAGCGCAGGCCCATCCCGGAGAGGTGCCTCCGGTCATGCCCGTCCTACACACTTTCCATGGCAAAAGCCCCCTTTGCTGTGGGCAGAGCCCTTACCAAAGCGCTCGCGTTCGCAACGGAGAACCCCAGAAGCAAGAAGGACCTGTCAGATGAGGTCGGCAAGAAAGCCGAGCGCGCGCTCGCAAGGGCGCTCGCGGCCGCTGCATCGGCCGCGATCAGGGGCGATGCGGCGGGCATCGTGCTCGACCCCGCGAAAACCATAGTGAAGGGAATGATTCTATGAGCAAGCAGAAGAGCTTCAACGTCGACGAGGGCGCGCATCTCAAGCGCTGTGTCGCCACCGGCACGGCCGCTGGGACCGCAATCGCGCTCGTCCTGCTGCCGGCTGCATGGCGCTGGCTGGAAGCATGGGTCATCGGCATCGCCGCGACGCTCACAAGCTTCGGGACAGCCGCCGCGCCCGAACCCCCCGATGTCATGTTCCAAAACCCGCTCGAAGTCCTGCCGGAGCTGATCCAGGACGATGCCTTCCTCGTGGGATGCGCGGCGGTCCTCGCCATCTCCACGATAGTAGGCGTCTGGAGCCACTTCGACTGGTCGCGCTGGCTCCACGACGGGACCTGGGTCGGCGGGCGCCGCGCACCCGGCGCGCCCATCCACGGCGACGCGAGGCTCATCTCGGCGCACGGCGAGCTTAAGCGCCGGAGCGAATCGTGGCAGGAAGGCGGCAAGCCCTCGGGCGGCACGTTGGTCGTGGGCGAGATCGGGAGGAGCGTCAGGCTCATCGACTCAGTCCATGCCTGCATCCTCGCCGAAAGCGGCGAGGGAAAGAGCCGCCGCGTCGCCATAATGTCTGCCATGGCAAACTTCGAGCAGGGGCGCTCCCTCATCATCAACGACATCAAGGGCGAGCTCAGGGCCTTCCTTGAGCCTGCGTTCGAGAAGGCGGGCACTCACCGCATCGTCGACGTGATGTTCGACGCGCCCGCATCCTCGGTTCGGTTCGATCCGCTCGAGAGGGCAAAGGAGGCCTTTAGGGCGGAGGGGGCCGGCGGCTGCGCACGGGAGCTGCGCGAGCTCGCGCGCTGCATCGTGCCCGCGCCGTCGAAAGGCCAGCCGTTCTTCTACGACGGCGCTCGGAACCTCTTCGTCGGTATCTCCCTCGCCCTCATCGAGGACGCGTCCATCCCGGAAGACGAGAAGACCGTCATGTCCGTCGCTGCCGCGATCTCGCCGTCGGGCGACCAGGGCCCGCTTGACCGCATCGCCGCCCTGGCGGCGTCTTTGCCCGCCGGAGACCCCGCCCTCCCCTTCCTCGGCGGACTCAACGGTGAGCACGGAGGCGGGCCCGGCATCGTCTCGACTCTGAGCAACTGCCTCACCGAATACGTCGACGGCAACGTTGCCCGGATGCTTCACGACGACGAGTGCGGCCTCGGGGACATCGGCGAGGAGCCCACGGCAGTCTTCATCTCATCGTCCTCGGCAACGGCCAACTACAAGAGACTCGTCCAGACGTTCGTTTCCCAAGCGCTCTCGGCGCTGCGCTCCTGCGCTGCGGGCCATGCCGGGCGCTGCCCCGTCGAGACCGTCCTCCTCCTCGATGAGGCGGCATCCCTCGGCCGCAACGAGAGGATTGTCCAGGACCTGGGAGAGATGCGCTCGGAAGGCGGCCATGTTTTCTGGTTCTGTCAGTCGCTCCTCCAGCTCCAGTCCGTCTCCGGCTACAGCCGAGAAGAAGCCGAGACGATACTCGACCTCCTCAAGGACAAGGTCGTTCTCTCCTGCTCCAACATCGACACGGCGCGCAAGCTCTCGGAATCGATGGGCTCCTACACCGCGATCGCGCAGTCCACAAGTAGAACGAAGGGAACGAACACCGGGTCAACCGGCATGAGCGAGGGGCTCGTCCGCAGGCCGCTCATCACGCCCGACGAGCTCCAGCGTTGGACTGGCCGCGAGACGGGAGCCCTCGTGATCCACGACGGCGCACCTATGGCCTTCCCCAGCAGGGACGTCACCGAGACCTTCGTCGGGCCCATGCTCGGGATGACGTCCCCCGAGGCCGAACGGGCACTTATGGAGCAATCGACCGCTCGCCGCGAGATCAGGAACGAGACGGTACCGAAGCTTTGGCAGGGCCCGACCGACCCCGGCGGCGCGGCGATAGCACTGACGAAGCCGAAAACGGTGGCAGGATACGTTCCCGAGGGCTTCTAGCCGCGTAATCGCCCATATCCAGCGGAAACGCCTCGATCAACTACGCGCCCGCACCCGCGTACTACACGCGGGTGCGGGTGTTTTTCGTTTTAGGTGCAGGCATCTACCTGCGCTTTCGAACTCGGCGCGCCGAGTTGCGCCGTTTGCCTCCGGCGAAACGTAGTGGAGCCTTATCCTGCACCGCCGCTTCGTGGCGGAAAACCGCGATCAAAGACCCCCATGACATTCGGATTGCAGCGAGGAAAGGGCGGGGCCATGCGTACCCAGAAAACGCCGTTGGAATCCAGCCGCCAGCTCACTCCGAGAACAGGTCGGAATCGAAAAACCCTCTCAGGGAAACGCCGAGACCGCTTGCTATGCGCTCGATATTCTCGATTGAGACGTTGCGCTTGCCGGTCTCGACTTCGGCGAAGTAGGTGCGGGACATCTCGATGGAATACGCGAAGGCCTCCTGGCTCAGGCCGAGCCCGGCCCTTAGCTCCTTGATGCGGAGCCCCACGCGCATCTTGGGGTCCAGCTGAGTCATCGACACCTCCCGTCCTTCGGTGTCAATGATTCAAGCCAACCCTATATAAGTCACACCTATATAAGTGACAATTTGAAATACAATGCAAATACTGAAGTATCGCAATCAGGAAGGAGCCATGGTGGTTACGGAGATTCCGAAGGTGACAGACGATATGGTCTCCGGGGATGCAGTGGAAAAGGAAGAGGGGAAGCCGCTCGTGCTTTTCGGGCGCGAGTTCTCCCGTAAGCAGGTCTGCGTGGCTGGTGCGGGAATCCTCTGTGCGGCGCTCCTCATCGGCGGCGGTGGGTATGCCATCACACATGCCGGGTGGACAGGAAAAGCGAATGTCCCATTGGTGTTCCAAGCAAAGGACGATGAAGAACAGGACATGGTGCTTACCCTTGAGGTGAAGGCCGACGGCTGGGATGCGGACACCTCCACGCCCGTCATCGCCCATATCGAGGATGCGGACGGGGAAGTGGACTTCTACACCGCCATCGCCGCGAACAAGCAGGTGACCGTAAGGGTCGGCAAGTCCGGTACCTATACCGTCACATTCATCTCACCGGTGAACGCCGACGGTTCCATCTATAAGGTGCCATCGAAGAAGGTTACCGCCGGGAAGGCCGATAAGAAGACGGCCAGCACGGGTGTGACTTTCAACAAGGTAGATGCGGACAAGGTGACGAAGGATGACCTGACCGCCATCGCCAAGGATGTGGCCGAAGCCGTGAAGAAGGGCGATTCCACCCTGACCGGGGACAAGGGCGCTGAGGTTGTGAAGAAGTTCGAGGACAACATCAAGAAGAACCCGAACGCCGATGCCGGTGCCGTCGAGAAGGAGACCGAGAAGGCGCAGGAGACCGCCAAGGAAGAGAAGTCCGACGCGAAGACCCCGGAAACTTCCGACAGCAAGAAGAGCGATTCAGGCTCATCCAACGGCTCCAAGAAGGATAATGGGAACAGCGGTTCCGACAGCAAGCCGAGTGGAAGCAACAATAGCAACTCCGGTAGCTCCTCGAAGAAGGATGAAACCTCGACACATGTTCATAAGTATGATATCTACCATCCGGCAGTAACCCATACGGAGACCGTGCATCATCCGGCAGTGACCCATACGGAGACCGTGCATCATCCGGCGGTGACCCATACGGAGTCTCGTTCAATCTGTAATGGATGCGGTGCGGATATCACGGGAAACGAGCGTAGTCACGCAAAAGCAGCGATGTTGGCCGGAAACACTGCTTGTGGGTCATTTCATAGTGAGCCGCGTACCGTGACGGATTCCGCAGCATACGATGAGACGAAAACGATTACGGATTCCAAAGCATGGGATGAAACGGTTACCGTGACGGATTCGCCTGCTTACTACACCTGTTCCTGCGGTGCCACGAAGTAGCGGAAGCCGCCGAATTCTAGGCCGTAGCGGTCAAGCATCAGATTGAGATCTATTGATGCCACCCGGGCGCACGAGTCTCAGTATCCTCCATGTTCCCGAGTCACCTTAGCCAAGGTTCCAAGGGGCACCGCCCCTTGGCGTGCAGGGGCTCGGGGATGGCACGAGGCATCCCCGGAAAAGCTGGCGCGGGCACGCCGATGGCATGCCCGCGCTCTCTGTGTACGCTTCACCCCTCTCCGGCAACGTGCACGGTCCGGCCGCTCTCGCAGTCGATGCTCTCCACGTCGCCGAATCCGATGCGGACGGCAGCCCATCCGCCCCCGTCCTCCACCAAGGCGTCGGCCTCGTCGCGTGCTTCCGAGACGAGTCGCCCGAGTTCGGGCGACCCCTCCGGAGCGGTGCCTATCTCGAACGCCCCGCCCTCGCCGCACGACTCGAACTCGACGACGACAGTCAGCCCGACGGCCTCACCCGGGAACTTGCCGAATCTGCCCGCGGCGCCAAACTCGTCCATCTCCATGTAGCTACCTCCCCCTGACGGCGCTGAGCGGCTTCGGCTCGAAGTGCTCGTCGCGTTCGACGGCGGCGAACCCAATTTGGCGGTTCAGCTCGGCCATCTCCTTGATGCTGAAGTAGCCGAGCTCGTCGTCGTAGCCCTCGACGAGGCCGAACGCCTCGTCCGTCCCATCGAACTCGAGCAGCCACCAGTCCCATCCGTTCACGCACGAGAAGTAGTGGACGTATACCGTGGGGTCCTCCGCACCGTCTTGCTCGTAGAGCCTCGGTAGCTTCTCCGCAATCTCCCTCGTCATCAGCTCCTGCATGTCTTCCTCCGTTTCCGGGCACGCTGCCCTGAACATCTCGCCCTTGCGGGCAAAGCCGAATGGCGACGCCGCGCGTCGTCGTCGGCTTTGCTCCCTGCAAAGCCGCACCGGAGCGAAGACGGGTCAAGGGAGTCCATGACGACCTCCACCAACCGGAGCGGAGCGGAGGTTTGTGCGGGGTCTCATGGGCCCCTTGACGCGGCGTAGCGGAGGTGCCACCCACGTAACGGATACGAGGTCATAACCGGCGAATGCCACCGAAATGCTTGAAATCATTGGTCAAGACTGAAGAGAGGCGGCCGCCCCTAACGGACGGCCGCCTTAGCGAGCCTTACTAATTCGGTTCTTGTATATGATCCGAGACGCCCGCCAGGCAAATCCCGACAATCCTAGTGATAGTCGTTTGCGAAGGAGCCGTAGAAGAGCGCCTTACAGTCGACATCGCTGTAGCCCATCACGGCATCCTGCACATCGGATCGCAAGAGGTTGAGCACCTTGTACACGCCCTCGCCCATATACCCGACGAAGAGTACCTGCTTGAACACATCGGGATAATCGCGCAGATAGGTCACATAGCCCCTAAGCTTTGCTAGCGTGTCGCCGAGGAACTCGCCATGAGGGTCAACGATGGACGGCCTGATGACGCCCGCTGCATCCTTCACGAAGAAGAGGAAGTCTGGATGCAGGGCCTTGCGTCCCACCGAAGACATGTACGGAATCGAAAACGCCTTAGCAGACATGCTGCCCGACGGATTGCGATAGAAGGCAACCGTGCGATTCTTTGCCAATTCGTTCCTAACGATATAGTCTTCCGCCGGGTTCAGGTCGAGCGGGCAGAGGCCGTCCTCTTTCTGCACGATATGGCACGGATATTTAGCGAAGTCGTCCGACGTGCTGGTAAACGTGGGCCACTCTATCTTTGTGAGGCGCTTGCCCTCAGTTTCACGGGCCAGCTCGTCGTAACGCTGCTTTGCCGAGTCGTTAAGGTAGTCATAATCGCCAGATCCATCGACCTTATCGAAGTATTCCTTTCGGCATTGAGCCGCCCAGCCCTCGAGCGCATCAACGATGGTCTGTGTGCGCACCGCTGCGGCAAGGCGCAAGTCGCACTCGGGGCGCCCAAGCTCCTTGAAGTTGGCGCGACGATACTCATTCGCAAACTCCTTAGTGAAATGCATGTCGGCGTCGCGGGCGGCCTTTCTGAGGCCCTCGGCGTCCGTGCGGGCCTCCTCCTGCTCCTGGTCCTCGGTCTCGTTGAGCTTGTCGAGCGTGATCTTGACGGTCTCGGCAACCTCTACGTCGTGTTTGGCTTCGCGGTACTCGTCCTCGTTAGCAACGATGTATCCCTTGAGCTTCTGGACGAACTGTTTTTTCACGTCGGCCGCGGCATTGACATCGAGGCCGGTCTCGACAAGCAGAGTCGCCGTCTTAACCAGGCTCTGGAATTCGTTTCTGGCCTTCTTCGGAATGCGCTGGACGGGTATGGAATCGAAGGCTGTGCGGATGCCCTGCCACTCCTGATGCGTGAAAGACTGCTCGCGTTTGGTGGGCGGCTTGGGCTTTGCCATGGGCACGGGTTTTACGACCGAGACGGGCTGGGTCGGCTCGGTCTGTGTGGAACTTGGCTCAGGTGTCGCAGGTTGCTGCGGGGCAGGCGCTGCAACGTAGTTGCCCGTTGCGGGCTGAGGCGCCGGCTCCGCTTCTGGCGCCGGAACGTCGACGGGCCTGACCGCCGAGGCAAGCGAGGGGTGCGTTCCCTGCATGTCCAACGGCTCTTGAATCGCGACGCCGGCAAGTGGCGCCTGGTAGCCGGATTGTGCCTGCCGCGCCGCCTCAATGGCCTTCTCGTTCTCCTCGTACGCCTTGAGCTCCTGTTGGTAGTCGGCTTCGGACTTGGGCGCAGCCGCCGTGATAGTCACGGGGTTGAGAACGATGTTCTGCTTGCCGATGGAGCTCTCGCCCATTTCGTCCTTGCGGCCCATGAGGTAGTCGACCACGTCCTGAGTGCTCTCGGGATTGAACTGGGGCAGGTAGCAGGCGACGGAGTTCAAAAGATCATCGGATTCGATGCGCCGCGCGAGCGGGGTGCGTACCATACGTCCCACGAGCTGTGCGATATAGGTCGAGTCCGAACGCCTGCGCTGCGAGAAGATGACCTCCGCTCGCGGGCAGTCCCATCCGTTGGAGACAGCCTCCTTGGCGAAGAGCACGCGAATGCGCGAGGTGTCCTGAACGAACTCGGGCGCGACAGAGGGGTTGAGGTATTTTCCCGACGCGATGTCCTTATGCTCGCCGAAGACGTTGGCGAACGACATCGCCTCGGAAAGGCCGGGGACCTTGGCGGTCCGTCGGTTAAGGCCTAAGGGAGGTACGTCTCATGCAGGAAACTGATTCTCAGTCTCAGGAGCAGGCTACCGCCACCAAGGTCGCATCTGCTCCCGCCAAGTCCCGCACGCTGTGGGGCGACGCTTTTAAGCGTCTTCGTAAGAACAAGCTCGCCGTTATCGGTGTCTGCTGGATCATCATCGTCGTTGTGGTTGCCCTGACCGCAGATCTGTGGGCTAAGCCCTGGCTCGGTTCGCCGACGGCTTCCGATTCGACCACCATGGCCGAGACATCGCTACTGGCTCCGTGTGCCGAGCACCCGTTTGGCACCGACGCCCTCGGTCGCGACATTCTCGTCCGCGTTATCTACGGTGCACGCGTTTCGCTTTCTGTCGGTATCATGGCCACCGCCATCTCCACATTGATCGGCCTGGTCATGGGCGCCCTGGCCGGTTTCTACGGCGGCATTTGGGATACGATCATCATGCGCTGTGCGGACATCTTCCTGGCGTTCCCGTACGTGCTGTTCGTTGTCGCCATGATCGCCGTTATCGGCCGTGGTCTTCAGAACGTCTTTATCGCCATCGGCATTCTTGGCTGGCCTTCGATTGCGCGCGTCTTCCGCTCTGCAATCTTGACGGTCAAGGAAAACGACTATGTTGATGCAGCGCGCGCGATGGGTGCATCTGATGCTCGTATCGTCGTGCGTCACATCTTCCCGAACTCCGTCGCCTCCATCGTGGTCTACGCGACCATGAACATTGGTGGCGCCATTCTGACCGAGTCCGCTCTGTCCTTCCTCGGCATGGGCGTTATTCCGCCTACGCCTTCGTGGGGCTCCATGATTCAGGACGGTCAGCAGTATCTTCTGACCGCTCCCTGGATGATGATCATGCCCGGTCTGGCAATTCTCTCGACGGTGCTCGCCTTCACCCTGCTGGGTGACGGTCTGCGCGACGCCCTCGACGTCAAGATGAAGGACGCATAAGGATGAAGAAGAACAAGAACTATGTGGACCTGAAGGACCAGCCGGTTCCTGAGGGCCAGCATCTGCTCGAGGTCGATGACCTTAAGATGTATTTCCACACCGAGGATGGCGTTGTTCGCGCTGTCGACGGTGTCTCCTACACGCTCGATCGCGGCGAGACCCTGGGCGTCGTCGGTGAGTCCGGCTCCGGTAAGTCCGTGACCGCCATGACCATCATGGGCCTCATCTCGATGCCTCCGGGAAAGATCGAGGGCGGTGACGTTCGCTATCGCGGCCGCTCCATCCTCGAAATGACCGAGGAAGAGATGCAGCACATTCGCGGCAACGATATCGCGATGATCTTCCAGGATCCTATGACCTCCTTGAACCCGGTCTATAAGATCGGCAGGCAGGTGGGCGAGGGTCTTCGTCTGCACCGTGGCTACTCCAAGCAGGAGGCGCTCAAGCGTGCCACCGAGTTTTTGGACCTCGTGGGTATCCCCGAGCCCGAGAAGCGCGTCAACGAGTATCCGCACCAGTTCTCTGGCGGTATGCGTCAGCGCGTCATGATCGCTATGGCTCTTGCCTGCGATCCCGATATTCTGATTGCCGACGAGCCCACGACGGCTCTGGACGTTACCATCCAGGCTCAGATTATCGAGCTCATGCAGGAGATGCAGGCGAAGAACGGCAACGCCATCATCATGATTACCCATGACCTGGGCGTTGTCGCCGATATGGCCGATAAGATCATGGTTATGTACGCCGGCCGCCCCGTTGAGTTCGGTACTGCTGAGGAAATCTTCTACGAGAGCCGCCACCCCTACACCTGGGGTCTTATCCGCTCCATCCCGGAGCAGGCAATCGAAGAGAAGAAGCCGCTGACGCCGATTCACGGCAACCCGCCTTCGCTCATGAACCTGCCTGAGGGCTGCGTCTTCTCTCCTCGTTGCCCCTACGCGACGGACAAGTGCCGCAAGCAGCGCCCCGAGCGCGTTGTCACCGAGTCCGGTCACTATTCTGCGTGCCACTATTCCGGTGACCCCGAGTTCCTCAAGAACGCTCCTGAGACGTCCCGTACGCGCAAGGATTCCAAGAAGGGAGGCGAGGCGTAATGGCAGATACCAACGAGCGTACTCCGTTGCTGAAGGTCGAGCACCTTTCTAAGGAGTTCCCCGCTGAGTCCGGCATGTTCGCCAAGCGTTTTTCCAAGCGTGTCGTCTCTGCTGTAAATGACATCTCTTTTGAGATTTATCCTGGCGAGACTTTTGGTCTGGTTGGTGAGTCTGGTTGCGGTAAGTCCACGACGGGTCGCACCATCATGCGCTTGACCAAGCCGACCGCCGGTAAGGTGTTCTTCCAGGGCAAAGATGTTGCCGAGATGAGCAAGCATGAGATCAAGGACATGCGTCGCGAGATGCAGTTTATCTTCCAGGATCCTTATGCTTCGCTGAACCCTCGTATGACCATTGGCGAGATCGTCTCCGAGCCCATGACCATTCACGGCGTGGGCACCAAGGAGGAGCGTATTGAGCGTGTCCGCGAGCTGCTGGACGTCGTCGGTCTGAACCCCGAGCACATCAACCGCTATCCGCACGAGTTCTCGGGCGGTCAGCGTCAGCGTGTCGGCATTGCCCGCGCGTTCGCTCTGAAGCCCAAGCTGATCATCTGTGACGAGCCTGTCTCTGCACTTGACGTTTCCATTCAGGCCCAGGTTTTGAACCTGCTGAAGGAGCTTCAGGATAAGTTCGGTACGGCTTATCTCTTCATTGCTCACGACCTCTCTGTCGTACAGCATATCTCCGACCGTGTTGCCGTTATGTATCTGGGTAAGATGGTTGAGGTTTCGGACTGGAAGACGCTCTACAGTGAGCCGCACCACCCGTATACGCAGTCGCTGCTGTCTGCCGTGCCGGTGCCCGATCCTGATATCCAGAAGACCCGCAAGCGCATCATCCTCGCCGGCGATCCGCCGTCACCGCTGGATCCGCCGACCGGCTGCCGTTTCCACACCCGTTGCCCGATCGCGCAGGGTATCTGCTCTGAGAAGCTTCCCGAGTTTAAGGAGGTCGCACCGGGTCACTGCTGCGCCTGCCACTTCGCGGAGCCGTTCCCGATTAAGGAATCGCACATCGACCTGTAGCCGGTTGTTATCGTCCGGGCCCGCGCTGGACTTAGTTTTCAGAACGTCCTCGACCATGGAAACCCCCTTATCCTGCTCCTTCGGAGCCGCGGATAAGGGGGTTTCCTGGTCTGCGGAGTGTTCTGAAAACTAAGTCCAGCACGGGCCCTGTGTTACCGCTGCAGAGGGGTGCGATTCCTTGATCGCTCACTTAATCTAATAAGAAATTGAGTGAGGCCGGAGCTTTAGCTCCGACCTCCCCATATAAGGGCTCGGCAAAGCCGAGCCACCAAATTTGCATCAGCCCCATAACATGTTTGAGAACGGTGTCTGGAGTACGTGGACGTAGGTCCCGAATCGGTGTTGCCTCCCGGTGCATTCCGCAGGGGGAGCGATATTTTGCAGCACGAAGTGCGCAGCAAAATATCGGTCATGCCCGAGGACGCGCCGGGAGGCAACACCGATTCGGGACCGGACATACGGATCTACCTGCGCATTAACAAATTCGTAAACTTTTTTGAAAAAAGTGCTTGCACAGTTCTCGAATCATAGGTTATTATCTTCCTCGTTGAACGCGCGGGTCCAACAAAACGAACCGCGAATCAACAACATAGCATGTCGGAGTGGCGGAATTGGCAGACGCGCTAGCTTGAGGTGCTAGTGACCGCTTTTTGGTCATGCGGGTTCAAGTCCCGCCTCCGACACCATCGCATTTGAGAAGCCTCTTCGGAGGCTTTTTTGTTACCGATAGACGGTGGGGTCCACGATGGAAACGCTTGAACGCAACGAGTGGGCAGACGTTGCCCAACTAGTCGAGATCACGAGCGATGCTGTCATCATCTGCGAACTCGACGGAACCATTCTGCATGTGAATAATCGCTTACTTGGCTTGATGTGCGAGGAACGCGCCGACGTCATCGGTGGAGATGTCAAAGACGTCCTGTACTCGTCCGCTTTTGAACGTGCGACGGAACATCGTCTGCCATTTGAAACTGATGGCTCCGAGAACGAACTGATGCTCAAGCTGAGCGACGGGTCTTTTATTCCCGTCTTGGTTCGCGCGGGTTCCGTTACGCCTCCGCGTATCTTTGGACGTCGTGCACCGCGTGTCCTTGTGGCGCTTCACAGCATCGAAGAGCAGTATTCCCACGATCGTCAGCTCAAACGCGCGCTATCGGAGCTTAGAGTGGCGAACAAGCGTCTCTCTGGCACGCTCTCGGTCATTATGAGCACTGTGGGCTCCGATGAGTTACCCAGCCTGCTTGATACTGTTTTGAACCAGCTTGTAGGAACGCTCGATGCTTCGGGTGCCGCTATCTATTTTTCTGAGAGCGGCGGTTTTAAGCTACGCGGTGTTTCCAAGGAGCTGTATGACAGCTACCTGCCTGAGTTTTTGCCGTATGGCGCTGGCATTCCGACGTATGTTCTTCGCGAGTCGCGTGCCTGTCGCTTGTCGATTCAACAGGACCTTGAGGGCGATAGGGCCGCCTCCGGTATGTTCATGGACCTGGACAATCGTTCTAAGCACCTGTTGCGCGTGCAGGATATGCCTCCGTACCGCAGCGAGATCTGTCTTCCCGTTTTTTACGGTACGCAGATCCTTGGCGTGCTGGAAGTTGGATGGAAACGCCCTCAGGCACCGCTCGCCTATGACGTTAATGTACTCGAGGTCATTTGCGATTACCTGTCTATCCAGCTGGTCGGCATGGCATCGAGCCTTCGCTCTCGTCGCACGGCCGAGCTTGGCCGCTCGCTCAATGTCTTACGTGATGAGTTGTTTACCTTTCTAGACGATTCCGCCGCGGCTACCCAGGCGGTATCGTCCGAGATCTGTAATATGCTCAACTGCCATTTTTGCCCTGTTGAGTATGACGCCAGTCTGGACTCCTACGTCATAGATTTTGAAGGCGGCAATCGCGTTGCTTTGCCGGACGATCCCGAGAAGCTTTTCTTTTCCACGACAACGCCAGCGGCACGTCTGGGGGCTGGCCCTGATGGCTTTGAGGCGTCTGTTTTGGGCGGCACGAGTGCCGAGGACCTTAAACACGTCCGCATTACTCGCGTTGACGAATCGATGCCTATGGGAGGCTGGCTTAGGGCGCACGGTCTGCCTTGTCAAGGTCTCTACGTCGACTCCGGTATCGAGGCGGGGCGCCCGCGCTCTGAGGGTGATGGCAAGCACAGTAACGACGCGATTGTTCCTGCTTCTGTTGCGAAGAGCCCGACGACGCGCGCGCTGCTGCTTCGTGATGGTAGCCAAGAGCCGATTGATGACCTTGAATATGACTACTTGGTGCACTTGGCGCATGACTTTGAACTGATCTACGAAGGCGAATCTCAAAAGCGCGAGGAGCGCCATATCGCTCAGACCCTCCAGATCGGCATGAGAAATTCCCTGGGGGATGTTCCGGGTATCGCAACCGATTCGGTGTACCTGTCGGCCACGAACTCGGCGTTGGTCGGCGGCGATTTCTATACGCTCATCCGACTTCCCGACGACTGCGCCGTCATGATTTTGGGTGATGTGTCTGGCAAAGGCATTGAGGCCGCATCGATGTCCGCGCTCGTCAAGACGGCCCTGACGGCATATGCCTGGGAGGGCGCTGGCCC
>CALLST010000154.1:0-1290 GCA_938011875.1 uncultured Collinsella sp.
ATCGCATTGTCAGGCATGTTTGGAGCGGGGAGAGGCCGTTTGATTCCGTGCGGCAGACGGAGTTTGGCCTCGATGTTGCGTCCCCACTCTTTACCCTGCTGACCCTGGCTTCCTCGGTCTCAAACGAGCGTCTAATCATGTGCATGTATGAGATGTGCGGCACCTTTGCCGTGTGCAAGATTGCGCCTCAGGTAAAGTCGGCACTTGAGCAGGCATACGGGGGCCGGTGGGGTGACGCACGGTCGGGCTGGGAAAACGTAAAGGATGCCTCGGGGAATCCAACGGACTTGTGGAAACGACCTCCCTTGATCGAGCTCTGTGACCTTACGGAGTTCGCCAATAAGATCCAGGGACTCCGCGGTGCTAAATCATTCACACGTGCCGCGAAATGCATTACGGGGGTTGTGGCATCGCCGCTTGAGGTCCAAGCTTCGATGCTGTTTGGCCTTACGAGGTTGCGCGGCGGCGAAGGGCTGAGCCTTACCAATAACGTTGAGATTCGTATGACGCGCAGCGCCCGCCTGATTTCGGGGCTTGATAGGCGCTATGCCGATATCCTGCTGGCAAATAAGGACGGCAGCCGAGAGTGTCTGGTTGAATGCCAGGGTAAAGCCATTCACGGATCCATTGAATCCAAGATTTCGGACTCCGATCGAACGACGGCGCTGCAAGCGATGGGATATCCCGTCATTCTGATGACCTATGGTCAGCTGGCCGACTCCGATGCCTTCCGCGTGGTGATGGAGCTCATCATGTCCTATCTCGATGTGCCGCTGAAAGACAAGACGCCGCGACAGCAGGAGCTCGAACGGCGGCTTCGTGAGGAGATTTTTATCGATTGGGCAGGAATGTAGCCGCGCGGGTGGAAAACGGTCGCGGAAGCTAGGGTTTTAGTTGCGAATAGCCTTCAATTGCTCCTTGGAATTGGCTTGAAAAGTGCTACCTAGAGCAAGTTATTTCGGAAAATGGACAGTCAACTTTAGTTTGGCATATAGAGATCGATTTTTACCTACTAAAGTCCCTGATAAAGCTGTTTATCAAAGCGGGTGTGCTTAGCGACTTGAGCCTCACTATCGATTATCTGAAAAAACTTGTTATGGGTATCATTTTAAAGTCGGCCGGAGCAACAAAATCGGCCCCCGTTTCGTGAAAACGGGGGCCGAATGGGCTTCGTGGTCTGTCTGGCAGGATTGGCGCCGGCGCTATTTAATCGCGCGCACACGATACATCGACGGAATATGCTTGAGTGCCTCGATCGTGCTGCCGTCCAGGTGCTCATCGGTGTCGAAC
>CALLST010000155.1:0-3501 GCA_938011875.1 uncultured Collinsella sp.
CGCATGCTGAACAATTAGATTCCGCGGTTCAACCCAACGGCGGACTTCTTGACGCTGCGAGGGACCCTGGCACGGCAATCTGACGTTCAACTTCGGCGGCGCGACCAGAAGGTCAGCGCCGCCTTGTTTCACGTCACCTTGCCATACCAGGGCCCCTCTCGCTGTCACGTCCAAAACATCGAGGTTAAGTGGCCTCCTGTTCGTGCGGAACTCGCGACAAACTTAATGCCCGGCCCGTCGGGGCCACACGGCACGTTGTAGAAGGCGGCTCGCTTTTCGGAATTGGGCTGATATTTCAAGATGTAAGACGCTCTTGGTCCTAATGGGCTTGGGGCGCCTTCGCGTTTCCTCAGCTCTGCACCCTTGCGGGTTCGAATCCCTCCGCTTGCCCACAAGAAAGCGCCCTGGGCCGTTATGGGCTCAGGGCGTTCAATTTTAATGGCTGGGACGGAGGGATTCGAACCCCCAACAGCCGGCACCAAAAACCGGAGTTCTACCGTTGAACTACGTCCCAATGTGTGGTGTTGCCCAAAAGCAACTCGTTTAGTTTACCTAATCTGCGAGGGCATCGCAAACGCCATCGAGCAGGCGTACGGCGAGTGTCTGCGCGTCGCTGGCCGTGAAGGTGCCGTTGTAGCGCGTCATGCCCGTGAGCTCAATGCGAATGCGAGCCGGCTTCTGCTGCGCGGCGACATTGGCGGTGCGGATGCGCTGGGCCAGGTTGTGGCACTCGGCGAGGGCGATCGTGGCGCGCGGCGCTGCATCTGCGGGCAGCTCATCGCTTGCGATCTCGAGCACCAGGTCAACGTCGGTTGGGACCTCGGAGTCGCAGAGCATCATGCCGCTGTTGTCGGTCGTTGCCGTGGCGATATTCCACATGCGCGACGCAACACTGCGTGCGATGGGGTCCTCGCCGATAACGGCAATCTGGAAGCGCTCGAGCACGTTGGCGGCGCGAGCAAAACCGATGCGGGACTCGGCTTCGGTGACCGAGGGCTTGCCCTCCCACACATGGTGCAGGCGGTTGATGTAGGCGTAGGTGTCCTGGAAGGCCATGCCGTCGGCAAACAGGCCGACATTTTCCTGGAACTGCTGCAGGGCGGCCTCGGTATGCGGGCCAAAGTAGCCGTCGTCTTCGCCACAGGCAAAGCCCAAAACGTTGAGAGCGCGCTGCAGGGCCTGCACATCGGCGCCATGGAAATTGGGCATGCGCAGATAGAGAGTGCGGTCGCCCAGCTTATACGAAGCGTCTACAAGGGCGCTCCAACAGGGGATATCGACGGCATGACCGGCAGCAAGGCCGCTGTCGAGCCTGAAGGTGCTGACGGCCTGCTCAGTGGTGGCTCCAAAGTACTTGTCGGTGACTTCGGCGGCATCAATCGTGTAGCCGAGCTGCAGGAGACGAGACTGCACGTCCTCGACGGCTGCTCCTTGCATGCCCGTTGTAATAGGTTCCATGAACGAACCCCTTTCGGCGTACCATTCGTACTATTTGAGCGTCTGTCGGATAGACAACGCAAAGGGATGCATAAACATGCACTCAACAGTGTAGCAAGTTGTACCCAAATACGCTGCTGACAGGTTTTATAACCCCGCTAGTTAAGGCGCTCCACAAAGAAATCTGCCATGGAGAGGA
The DNA here is from genome assembly GCA_938011875.1 of uncultured Collinsella sp. Taxonomy (GTDB): domain Bacteria; phylum Actinomycetota; class Coriobacteriia; order Coriobacteriales; family Coriobacteriaceae; genus Collinsella. Next base: position 1,637 of record CALLST010000155.1, read on the forward strand.
ACAGCTCGCGTGCGTGCGGATCAAGCTCAACGTTCTCGATGGCCGCTTTGGCCTTAGCGGTCAGGTCGAGCGCGTAAGTGTGGGCGTAATCGATGGAGCCGGTCTCTTGGAAGATCTCCACGGCGCGTGCGAGCTGCGCGGGATCATCGGTGCCCGAGGAAAGAATCGCCTCGACCTCGTCGTGGTAGCGCTCATCAGAGAGGGCATGTACGGCGACAAGCGTGCGCTTGCCCTCGGTGATGTCGGTGCGGAAGTCCTTGTTGGCGGCTTCCTTAGTGCCGACAAGGTTGAGCAGGTCGTCCTGAATCTGAAAGGCAAGGCCCGTGTGCAGGCCAAAGGCGCGCAGCGCTTCGATTTGCTTATCGCTGCCGCCGCCGATAATGGCTCCGGCGGCAAGCGGCGTGGCTCCGCTGTAAAACGCGGTCTTGTGCGTTGCCATGTCCAGGTAGTCATCAACCGAGATATCAAAGCGCCCGTCACGGACCCAACCCAGGTCGAGTGCTTGACCCTCGATGGTGCGGACGATCATCTCGGTAAGCTCGTGGAGCACGCGCAGCTTCACGTCGGACTCAAGCGTAGGGTCGTCGAGAACCGTCTTGGTGACCATGGTGAGCGCCAGGTCGCCACAATTGATGGCAAGGCCCGTGCCCTCGGTAAGGTGCATGCAGGGCTTGCCTCGACGAAGCTGTCCGTTGTCGGCGATGTCGTCGTGGATCAGCGCGCCCGACTGGAAATGCTCGATGGCTGCCGCGGCGCTGCGGGCGCTCTCAAAGCTGCCGCCCACTGCGGTTGCGGCGAGCATACAGATAAGCGGGCGGTGGCGCTTGCCGGCGTTGGCCGTAAAAGCCGAGAGCGGCGCATACAGGTAGCGCTCGATATCGGCAGAGGTCGCCTGTCCGTCAAAGAACGTGGCCAGATAGTCGTTAATCTGGTCAAAGTGCTGGGCTAAAAAGCTGGTAAACGGACTGGACACGGGTTCTCGCATTCTTTCTTGGGTTACATCGTTGCGGTGTGCAGATACCATATTGCCACATTGGAGTTGCCGGCGCGTCTGTTTTGGCGATTTGGAGAAACGGGACGCGTGCGCGTGCCGGCTGCTTATATAAGCCTAAAGTGCTCGAGCGCCTTGACGACGCCATCTTTGTCGACCGAGTCGGTGATGTAGTCGGCGCGCTTTTTGAGATAGTCTGGCGCATTGCCCATGGCGATACCGACATCGACGGCGTTCATCAGCGAGACGTCATTGCTGGCGTCGCCGATGCCGTACACGGTTCCGTGGTGGGGATCGAGGGCGTCGAGTACAGACTGGATGCCCCCGCGCTTCGTGCATTCGCGGGGCGAGATTTCGGTTACCTCGAGTTCGAGCTCGTTAAAGCACAGCAGCGGCTCAAGTGCCTTATCTTGAGCGATGTGGTTGGCGAGCGATGTAGACATCAAGATCTTGTAGACACTGTAATGTTGCAGCTGCGTGACTGCGTCGCCCAGGGTGCGCGCGTATCCGGGAGCATCGGGGGCATCGGCACTCATGCGCACGACGCCGTTGAGGCCCTCAAAGCGGATGACCTCGCCCGATTGCTCAAGGTAGGGGGCAAGACGCTGCAGCATACTGGGCGTCATCGACAGATCGCGAATTGCGTGTCCGTCGATCTCGGCGTAACCGCCCGCAAGACAGACGATGCCGGTCCAGGGCAGCTCAAGAAGTTTGGGGTGGATGCAGCTGAGGGTGCGCCCTGTGCAGATAAAGGCCATGTTGCCATTTGCAACGAAATCGCGGATGGCCTGCGAGACCGCCTCGTTGGGATAGGGGGACAGGTCTCGCTCGCTCTCGGGAAGCTCTTGCGCCACTCGAGGGTCTTGCCAGGCGC